>NZ_JBSGFZ010000010.1:0-267632 GCF_053603655.1 Kribbella sp. NPDC004138 | reverse complement strand
CTCCCGGCCCCATACCACCCACAAAATCCACCCCACCCAGGCGGAACAATCCCCCACAGCCATCACCAGACTTGACTCGACCCACAGCCAGCTAGCGCGGTGGGAGTTTGACGACGAGGGTGCCTGCGACGCGGTCGTGGAGGCCCTGGCGGCGGCCGGACTTGTCCCAGTACGGGGTCAGGTAGAGAAGCACGAAGGTGCAGGTTGCCCAGGCGAGGAGCTGGATGAACCAGCGCAGCAACGATTCGCTCCAGCCGACCGGGCCGCGGTCGTCGCTGCGGACCACTTGTAGTCGCAGGAGGCGCTTTCCCAGGGTTCTGCCCCAGATGGCGGTGAGTACGACCTCGTAGGTCGCGATGGCCAGGACGATGCCTCCGAGACGCAGTGTGTCGCCTGTGGTGATCTGTTCGCCGGATTCCGGCGCGTACCGCGGGGTCAGAAGCAGGAACGGGATCAGATAGATGCCTAGGTCGACGAGCCGGGCGAACAGACGGTCGCGCATGTCGGCGACCACTGGACGGCCCGCGGCCTGCGCTTGTTCGCGGGCTTGTTTGCGAGCGGCGGTTTCGAGCTTGGATTTCGCGGAGGCGGTCAGGCGGGCTGTTTCCTTGTCCGTGGCGCCGAGCCGATCCAGCTGCTCGGCCACCGTGAGCACATCCGCCCACTGACCCGCCGAGTACAGCCTGCGAGCCTCGGCAACCAGCCTGGCACGCTGCTGCTGAGCCTGCGCAGACCGCAGACGTTGCATGGTCGCCGGATCGTTCTGGCCCGCATTCACCAGTTGCTCCAGCACCCCAACCGCGTCGTCCCACCGCCCCTCCCGCAACGCCCCCGCCGCCACCTCGTTCCACTCCCCCACCCGCCGATCCCGCTCCCGCCGCTCCTCTTCCTCCCGCTGTCGCCGCTCAGCCTCCTCCCGCCGACGCTCCTCTTCTTCCCGCGCCAGCCGTTCCGCCGCTTCCCTCTCCCGGCGTTCAGCCGACTCCCGCTCCCGCCGCTCGGTCTCCTCGCGTTCGCGTTGTTCTTTCTCTTCGTCGACCGGGACCTCGGCGAAGATCCGGCCATCGGGTGCGCGAAGGTAGATCACCGGCGTCGCCCACTCGACTTCGTTGTCGGCGGCAAAGATCGCCCGCCGTGCCTCGACCATCGCCTCGTCGGCAGGCAGCAGATCCGCGAGCGCCTGATAGAACGACTGACTGAAAACCACAGCGACCGGATCCGAGATCTCGAACTGCATCGCGATCACCGCAGGCACCCCCTGCCGCACCAACGCCTGCGCCACCCCACCGAACGGATCATCGACCGCACTCCGCGCACCCTCACAAGCATTCAGCACCACCAGACGAAGCGACCGATGACCGCGAAGCATCGTGCCGAGGTCGCGGCCCGTCACCAGCCGCCCCTGCCCGCTCTCGTCCTCGAGTACGAGCGCCCCGTCCTCGGCGTCCTCGTCGTACAACCCGTGCCCGACGAAGTGCAGCACGTGGTACTCCCGCTGCCGCAACGGACGCTGCAACGCCGCGAGCGACCCGACCGGCAACCGGTCGAGCTGAACCATCCCCCGCTCGATCAGCTCACCGAGCGAACCGTTGAGCTTGTTCCACTCCTCCTCGTTCTGGAGCGCCTGTACGTCGGTGGGCGCGGCGATCATCGCCAGGATCCGCAACGGCGGACGGACCGGGAAGGGCCGCACCGGCCGCGGGATCTCGACGTACCGCACCAGCGGTGTCTCCGGGGACAAACACAGGAACCCGTAATCCCGGTCGTAGAGGTACTCCCACGGGACGTTCTCCAGCGACGGCGCCAACCGCAGACGGATGCGCAGCCCGGCATCTTCACCTTCAGCGGCCGCGAGGCTGCGCTCCAGACAGCTGCGCACGCTGCCCGCGAACACAGCCTGGAACAGCTGACCGCCGAAGTCCTCCAGCATCCGGCGTTCCACCGACTCGAAGCGCCGGAGCTTGCGACGCCTCCGTCCGACCGATCCGATGACCTTCAGGACCAGGATCTGCAGATCCTTCTCGGAGAACGGAAGCTCGAAGCTGCCTTCCGCCTCACCGGCCGGTGAGGCCATCACCCTGGCGCGGTATCCGTCCGCCCGGGCCTCGATCGCCAGGTCGAAGTTCAGCAGCGCTTGCACGACCTCAGCCCTCGCGGCTCCGCCAGGTCACGGTGATCTTGAAGTTGGCCTGCGCCGCGGCCGACGCGATGAACGCCCCGGTCTGTGCGCTGAGCTGCAACCCGAACTCGATACCGACCTCGTCCGGCGCGTCGTCCATCCCCCGCAGCCGAGCAATCAAACTCCGCGCAGCCGGCGCCACCACCGACGTCGCGGCCTCGAAGGTCCGGTCCGCCTCTTCGACCAGCGCCGCCCGATCCTTCCCGATCCCGCGCATCACCGGCCCGCCCTCGTCCACCTCGACCAGGACCGTCCCGCCCTGGTCCAGCGGAAACTCCACAAGCCGCCTCATCAATCCCACCCCCACATCCACGATGGCACGGCCTGGCCCGCCGCACCATGACGAGCGGCTGCGGAATACGCGGTGGGTCGGTTACCTGTTGCCGAGGAGGTGGACCGCTTCGGCGGCCCAGTAGGTGAGGATGGTGTCGGCGCCGGCGCGGCGGATCGACGTGAGGGTTTCGAGGATGGCCTGGTCGCGGTCGATCCAGCCGTTCGCGGCGGCGGCCTCGACCATCGCGTACTCGCCGGAGATGTTGTAGGCGGCAACCGGGACGTTCACGTGGTCGCGGACCTGGCGGATGATGTCCAGGTACGCCAGGGCCGGCTTGACCATGACGATGTCGGCGCCTTCGGCGATGTCGAGGTCGACCTCGCGGATCGCGTCGCGGGCGTTGGCGTTGTCCTGCTGGTACGTCTTCCGGTCGCCGGTCAGCGACGAGTCGACGGCCTCGCGGAACGGGCCGAAGAACGCCGACGCGTACTTCACGGCGTACGCCAGGATCACCGTGTCGAGGAAGCCGGCCGCGTCCAGCGCGGTCCGGACCACGCCGACCTGGCCGTCCATCATCCCGGACGGGCCGACGACGTGCGCGCCTGCCGTTGCTTGCGCGACGCCCATCTCGGCGTAGATCTTCAGGGTCGCGTCGTTGTCCACGCGTCCTGCGGAGTCGAGGACGCCGCAGTGTCCGTGTGACGTGAACTCGTCCAGGCAGAGGTCGGACATGATCAGCAGTGCGTCGCCGACCTCGGACACCGCGTCGCGAATCGCGACGTTGAGGATCCCGTCGGGATCAAGTGCACCGGAGCCGACAGGGTCCTTCGAGGACGGTACGCCGAACAGCATCACGCCGCCGAGGCCGAGTTGCGCTGCCTCCGCGATCGCCTTGCGGGCGGTGTCCCGGGTGTGCTGCACGACGCCCGGCATCGAGTTGATCGCGATCGGCTCGCGGGCGTCTTCCCGGACGAACATCGGCAGGATCAGCTGCCGCGGTTCCAGCGTGGTCTCCGCGACCATCCTGCGCACCGCCGCCGACGACCGGAGCCGCCGGGGCCTCACTTCCGGGAAACCAGGCACAGAATCAGCTCTTCCTACGAGAACCCGGGCGACGCTCGGACGGACGGGTGACCGGCTCCCCGGCCTCCACCATGGTGTCACGCCGGTCCGCGCCGAACCGGGCGAGAGCGTCGGCCAGTTCCTCGACGGACGGCGTTTCGGCCATCGCGTCGACCCGCAGGCCGTGCTCCTCGGCGGTCTTCAGCGTCGCCGGGCCGATCACCGCGATCACCGTCGACGCGTGCGGCTTGCCGGCGATGCCCACCAGGTTGCGCACCGTCGAGGACGAGGTGAACACGACCGCGTCGAACTTGCCGGACTTGATCGCCTCGCGGGTCGGCGCGGGCGGCGGGGCGGCGCGCACGGTCCGGTACGCCGTGACGTCGTCGACCTCCCAGCCGAGATCGGTCAGGCCCGCGACCAGGGTCTCGGTCGCGATGTCGGCGCGCGGCAGGAAGACCCGGTTGATCGGGTCCAGCACCTCGTCGAACGGCGGCCAGTCCTCGACCAGCCCGGCGGCCGACTGCTCACCGGACGGGACCAGGTCCGGACGGATGCCCCAGGCACCGATCGCCTCGGCGGTCTTGTCGCCGACCGCCGCGATCTTCAGCCCGGAGAACGCCCGCGCGTCCAGCCCGTACTCGTCGAACTTCTCCCGGACCGCCTTGACCGCGTTGACCGACGTGAACGCGACCCATTCGTAGCGTCCCTCGACCAGGCCGCGGATCGCCTTGTCCATCTGCTGCGGGTTGCGCGGCGGCTCGACCGAGATCGTCGGGACCTCTTCCGGCATCGCGCCGTACCGGCGCAGGCGGTCCATCAGCGGACCGGCCTGGTCCTTGGTGCGCGGCACCAGGATCCGCCAGCCGAACAGCGGCTTGGTCTCGAACCACGACAGCGCCTCGCGCTGCTCGACGACCGCGCCGACCACCACCACGGCCTCGCCGGTCACCTTCGCCGCGCGCAGGTCGGCGACGATGGTCTCGAGCGTTCCGACCACGCTGGTCTGCGACGTCGTCGTACCACCGACGGTCAGGGCGACCGGCGTGGAAGCGTCGAAGCCTGCCTCGACCAGCGCGCCGACGGTCTCCTTCAGGACGTCCATCGCGTTCAGCAGGACGAGCGTCTGCTTCGGCTGCAGGCGGGTCAGGTCGAGCTTGTTCTCGGCGAGGTCGACGACGGTGACCTCGCGGTCGCCCTTCATGGTCAGCGGGATCCCGGCGTACGTCGGGACCGCGCTCACCTCGCTGACACCCGGGACGACGTTGAAGGCGATGCCCGCCTTCTTGCAGGCGGCCGCCTCCTCGGCGCCGCTGGAGAAGGTGAACGGGTCGCCGCTCAGCAGCCGGACGACGTTCGCCGCGGACTTGGCGGTCTTCACGACCAGCCGGGCCCGGGCGGCGACGCGCAGCGCGCGGCTGCCCTCGGCGCCGGAGCCGTCCACGACCTCGACTCCCGGCCGGCAGTAGCTCAGGAACGCGTCGTGCTCGGGGCCCTCGACGACGACCGCGTCGGCGTTCGCCAGCACGTCGCGGCCGGCCAGCGTCAGCAGCGCCGGGTCACCGGGACCGACGCCGACGAATGTCACGTGGCCGAGCGGTTTGGTCTGCTTGACGGTACTGGTCGCGGCCTTCTGCGGTGCCGCGGTGGCGGCTGTCTTCGCGCTCACGTCTGCCTTCGCCCTCGTCGTTTTCCTGCTCGTCCTGTGGGCCGTTTTCTTGGCCGCCTGATGGGCCGCAGTACTCGTGCCCTGTGCCGGTGTCATGTTCGCTCCAGCAACTCGTTCGCCAGCGCCTTGCCGAGAGACACCGGGTCGTCGACCGGCCCGTTCGCGCTGAGCCGCCGTACGCCGTCGTCCTGGCCGAGCGCGCCCCGCAGCCACAACTCGGGGCCGTCCTCACCCTCGACCACCTCGGCGAGCGCGCCGACCGGAGCCGTGCACCCTGCCTCGAGGGTGGCCAGCAGCTGCCGTTCGGCCGTCACCGCCGCGCGGGTGGCCGGGTCCTCCAGCGGAGCCAGTGCAGCCAGTACGCCGGTGTCGGCCGCGCGGCACTCGATCGCCAGGGCGCCCTGCCCCGGGGCGGGCAGCACCTGGATCGGGTCCAGCGTCTCGGTCACCTCGCCGAGCCGTCCCAGCCGGGCCAGGCCCGCCCGCGCGATCACCACCGCGTCCAGCTTGCCGTCGGTGACCAGCCCGATCCGGGTGTCCACGTTGCCGCGGATCCCGGTGCACTCGACCCCGAGGCCGAGCGCGTCGATCTGTGCGACCCGGCGGGCCGCGCCGGTGCCGATCAGGGCGCCGTGCGGCAGCTCGCCGAGGGTCAGGCCGTCGCGGGCGACGAGGACGTCGCGCGGGTCCTCGCGGACCGGGATCGCGCCGAGCGTCAGGCCGTCGACCGGCTGGGTCGGCAGGTCCTTCAAGGAGTGCACCGCGATGTCGATCTCGTTCGCCAGCAAGGCGTCCCGCAAGGCGCTGACGAAGATGCCGGTGCCGCCGATCTGCTCGACCGGTGCGCGGTTGACGTCACCGGTGGTCGTGATCAGCACCAGCTCGACCTCGTGGCCGAGGGCCCGCAGCTGGTCGGCGACGATGGTCGACTGCGCGGTCGCCAGCTTGGAGCGGCGGGTACCGAGGCGGATCATGCCTGCTCACTCCCCTTCGGCGTGGTGACGGCTTCCACGGTCGCCTGGTCGAGCGCGAACAGTTGCCGCAGCGCGTCGGCGTACGTCGGTCCGCCCGGGTCGCCGCCGAGCTCCTTCACCCGGACGGTCGGGTTGTGCAGCACCTTGTCGACGACGCGGCGGATGGTCCGCTCGACCTCGTGCCGCTCGTGCTCGTCGAGGCCGGGCAGCCGCCGCTCCAGGCGGGCCAGCTCGGCGTCGACCAGCGAACTCGCCATCGCCCGCAGCGCGACCACGGTCGGCGCCACCGAGGCGGCCCGGCGGGTCGCCTCGAACGCACCGGTCTCCTCGCCGACGATCCGGCGGACCTCGTCGATGTCGGCCTGGCTGCCGCCCGCCGTACCGATCAGGTCGGCCAGGGTGATCAGGGTGACGCCCGGGATCCGGGCCGCCTCAGGGGCGACGTCCCGCGGCAGCGCGACGTCCAGCACGCCGAGCGGCCGGCCGTCCGCGGCGGAGCGGATCATCTCCTCGGTCAGGACGACGCCGCGCGCGCCGGTGCAGGACACGACCAGGTCGGCGTCGTGCAGCGCGGCCGGTACGTCGGCCAGGCGGACCGCCGTACCGCCGATCCGGTCCGCGAGCGCGACCGCACGGTCGTAGTTGCGGTTGGCAACGGTCACGCTGCGGGCGCCGCCGTTCGCCAGGGTCTGCGCGGCGAGGGACGCCATCGAGCCGGCGCCGACGATCAGCGCCCGGCGGCCCTCGAAGCCGCCGACCGCGTCCAGGCCGGCCGAGACCACCGAGCGGCCGGCCGCGTCGATCCCGGTCTCGGTGCGGGCCCGCTTGCCGACCCGCAACGCGTGCTGGAACAGGGCGTTCAGGTCGGTGCTGACGGTCTCCAGGTCCTGGCCGACGCGCAGCGTCTCCTTCACCTGGCCGAGGATCTGGCTCTCGCCGACGACCATCGAGTCCAGCCCGACCGCGACCTGGAACAGGTGCGCGACGGCGCCTTCCTCGAAGTGCACGTAGAGGTGCTCGGCCAGGTCCAGCAGCGGTACGCCGGTGATGTCGGACAGGATCGCGGTGACCTCGTCCATCCCGGCGTGGAACCGGTCGACCGTCGCGTACACCTCGGTGCGGTTGCAGGTGGCAAGCACCGCCGACTCCGCGACGGACGAGGAACTGCCGACCGCGAGGGCGAGCTTGGTGGCCGCCTCGGCGTCGAGGGCGACCCGCTCCAGCACGTCGATGGCGGCGGAACGATGACTGATGCCGACCACCAAGTAGCTCATGCCCCGACACCTCCCCCGACGCTCGGGAGATCCGTCAGGCCGTTCATCGCTGGTAGTTCGGGCACCTGGGGGAGCGCCGCCTCTCCGGACTTTCGTTGTTCGTGGTACGCCAGGATCTGGAGCTCGATCGAGAGGTCCACCTTGCGGATGTCGACGCCGTCGGGCACGGACAGCACGACCGGCGCGAAGTTCAGGATGCTGGTGACGCCGGCGGCGACCAGCCGGTCGCACACCTCCTGCGCCGGACCGGCGGGCGTGGTGATCACCCCGATCGAGACCCGGTCGGCCTCGACGATCTCCTCGAGCTGGGCGAAGTCGCGGACCTCCATGTCGCCGATCCGCTCGCCGACCAGGTTCGGGTCGGCGTCGAGCAGGGCGACGATCCGGAAGCCGCGGGTGCCGAAGCCGGAGTAGTTGGCCAGCGCGTGACCCAGGTTTCCGATCCCGACGATGACCACGGCCCAGTCCTGGGTGACGCCGATCTCGCGGGCGATCTGGTACCGCAGGTACTCCACGTCGTACCCGACGCCGCGGGTGCCGTAGGAGCCCAGGTAGGACAGGTCCTTGCGGAGCTTGGCCGAGTTGACGCCGGCGGCGGTCGCCAGGTCCTCGCTCGACGCGGTCGCGATGCCACTGTCCGAGAGCGCGGTCAGGGCCCGCAGATAGACCGGCAAGCGCGCGACAGTCGCCTCGGGGATGCCGCGTTCGGTTCTCGTCGGCGGGCCGGGGCGACGGCTGCTGGCACGCGTCACAATTCTCCTGGGAGCGGTTGGTTCACCGCGGTCTGACGGCCGGCGGCTCTCTTACTCTAGGAGCTTGTGAACGTGAGAACAAAATCGGCGAGAAGTGAGCTAGCTCATCAGGGCTTTGCGTAGTCGGGCGGGGTCTACCCGCCAGAAGTCGTGCTGCTTGCCGTCGACGAAGGTGACCGGGATCTGTTCGCCGTACTGCGTGAACAGACGGTCGTCCTGGGTGATGTCGACCTCGCTCCACTCCACACCGGTCTCGGAGCAGACGGCCCGGATGATCTCCCGGGCGTCGTCGCACAGATGACAGCCCGGCTTTCCGTACATCACCACCCGGCTCATCGCTCCGCCCCCCGCAGCCGGCCCTTCGCGACCTTGCCGGTGACCGAGTGCGGCAGGTTCTCCACCACCTCGATCTCGACCGGGCACTTGAACCGCGCCAGCCGGCTCCCGGCGTACTCGCGGACCGCCGCGACGTCGACCGATGCGTCCGGCAACGGCACCACGAACGCCTTCACCGCCTCGCCGGTGTCCTCGGACGGTACGCCGATGACCGCGGCCTCCCGGACCCCCGGAGCCGCGACCAGCACGTCCTCCACCTCGCTGGGGAAGACGTTGAACCCGGACACGATGATCAGCTCACGCAGCCGGTCCACCAGGAACAGGTCGCCGTCGCCGTCCAGGAATCCGACGTCGCCGGTCCGGTACCAGCCCTCCGCGTCCGGGCCGTCCACGCCGTCCGGCCAGTAGCCGGAGAACAGGTTGCCGCCGCGGATCAGGATCTCGCCGGGGTCGTCGCCCTCCACGTCCGCGCCCTGCTCGTCGGCGATGCGGATCTCGACGTTCGGCAAAGCGCGACCGACCGAGCCCGGCTTCGGCTCGGCCTCGCCCAGCGTCGTGGTGACCCCCGGGGACGCCTCGGTCAGGCCGTACCCCTGGTGGACATGGTGACCGCTGGCCTGCTCGAAGCGGTCGGCGAGCGCCCGGTCGAGGGTGGAGGCGCCGGTCAGCACGACCTTGACCGTCTCGAGCGCGTCGCGCAGATCGGTCCGGGTCAGCAAGGCGTGCAGCGCCGGCGGAGCGAGCGGCAGCCGCGTCACGCCGTACCTGCGGATCAGGTCGAGGGTCTGCTCGGGGTCGAAGCGCTGCTCGACGACGAGCGCGGCGCCGGTCGCGACCGCCCAGCCGAGGACCGCGTTCAGACCGAAGGCGTGGAACATCGGCAGCACGCCGAGCACCACGTCGTCGGGGCCCATCCGGTCCTCGCCGAGCTCGCCGAGGTTCCGCACGTTCGCCGCGAGCGCCCGGTGGGTGAGCATCGCCGCGCGCGGATCTCCACTGGTTCCGGAGGTGTAGAGGAGCACCGCGAGCGTCTCGGGGTCGATTGACGGAAGTAACGGAGCGTCACCCTGGAGCTCGTCGGGCGCCACCGTCCGGATGCCCTTGAAACGGTCCGCGAGCCCCGGTCCGGCGATCGCGAGCCGGGCCCCGGAGTGCGCCGCCACGGTCGCCAGCTCAGCCTCGGTGAGGCCGGTGTTCAGCGGCACGGCGACCAGCCCGGCGCGGAGAATGCCCAGGTAGGACGTAACGAACTCGATGCTGTTGGCCACCAGCAGCAGGACCCGGTACCCGGGTACCAGGCCGGCCGCGGCGAGGCCCTGCGCGGTCCGGTCGACGGCCTGGTCGAGCTCGCCCCAGGTCAGCCGCCGATCCCCGTCGACCAGCGCGGGACGCTCGCCGTGACGTTGCGCTGTGTCACGAAGAATGTCCGCGAAATTCACCATCACCAGGCGAGTCTGTCACGCCGGGGATCCGGTCCGGGACCGACCGTCTTACCCAGAATGGTTGCAGCGGAGCGTAACCACCGATATACAGGTGACTTCGCGGGCGCGCTTCTGCTGAACCTCACACTGCAGAAACCCGGCCGCGCGGGGACCTCATGCGCGATGCAACACCCCCGACAGCAGGCTGCTCCGTCGATGGAGGCAGTCCGCTGGCGCATTCGTGACCATCGGACCGGACGGAAGGCGGCACGCCCCAGCCTGTTGACAGTACGTGCCCGAGCAGTAACGTTCGGTGCTGTCCAGTCGCTGTGGCCATTCGCGGATGTGTCGAACGACGTGTCAGTTGAACGGGGAGAACACTTGACCACGCCGGAACCAAGCCCGGACGGGATGCGACGTGCGGAGCTCGTCGATCGCGCCCAGGCCGGGGACGTCGGTGCCTTCGGCGAGCTGTACGACGAGTACTCGCTCACCGTCTATCGCTACATCTACGCGCGGGTGTCGTCGTCGGCGCTCGCGGAGGACCTGACCAGCGAGACCTTCGTCCGGGCGCTGCGCGCACTGGACTCGTTCCGCTGGCAGGGCCGGGACTTCGGCGCCTGGCTGGTGACGATCGCCCGGAACCTGATCACCGACCACTACAAGTCCGGCCGGGTCCGGCTCGAAGTGGTCACGGACGAGATCGAGACCCACGACCGGCAGACCGAGGGTCCGGAGATCGACGTGCTGGCCGCGGCCACCGCCGAGGTGCTCCGGGACGCTGTCGCCGGCCTGCCGGACGAGCAGCGCGACTGCCTGACGATGCGGTTCTTCGCCGGTCTGTCGATCGCCGAGACGGCCAAGGCGCTGGAGAAATCCGAAGGCGCCGTCAAGCAACTGCAACTGAGAGCCGTACGGCACTTGGCGAAGGTTATCCCCAAGGACTTGAGATGAGGCGGATGACAACGAACGTCTTTCGTAACCCGTCAGGGAGTTACCTCGTTTGCCTGGTGAGGACCTGTCGGTGACCCCGACTGGCCATTGAGGAGAACGAGAACTCATGAGTGACCTACACAGGGCTCGAGCGCGCGCGGAGACCTTCGCGCACGCCGTCGATCACGGGCCCCGTCACTCCACGCGACTGGGCGACGACCCCGAGTTACTGGAAGCTGTGGAACTGGTCGGACGGCTGAGGACCGCCGGCGCAGTTGCACCGCGACCGGAGTTCAGTGCCGAGCTGCGGCACCGCCTGCTGGAGCAGGCGGCGGCGCGCGCGGCGACCACTGCGACTCCACTGACGGTGCACACCGCACCGGACGACTCGGACGAGCCGCCGGGGAGCGAGGACGTTGGCGCGTCCGTGACAGCTATCCGTCGCCGCCAGGGCCGGAGGATCCGCCTGGTGGCCAGCACCGCCGCGCTGGTGCTGCTCGGAGGTGGCATCGGTTCGGCCGCCGCCGCGCAGCAGGCCATGCCCGGCGACACGTTGTACGGCATGAAGCGCAGCATCGAGAACGTGGCGACCAATGTCGGGGTCGGCGACGACTCCCGCGGCCGGCGCGATCTCGAGCACGCGATGACCCGACTGTCCGAAGTCCGCGAGCTGGCCGGCAACGGCGGGTCCGTGGGCACGATCAACGCGACCCTGGACGACTTCTCGGCACAGGCCCGCAAGGGTGTGTCCAGACTGCTCGCCTCGTACCAGCAGAACGGCGACGAGAGCTCGATCACCGCGATCACCTCGTTCATCACCAGTGCCCGCCAGGCTTTGGTGGCGGCGACGCCGAACCTCCCGCCGGAGTCCTTGAAGTCCGGTGTCGAGGCGCTGGCCACGATCGAGCAGCTGACGCAGCTCACCTCGGCGGCGTGCCCGAAGTGCGCGTCGCCGAAACCGGCCGCCGCGCCGGGCACCGGCACCACGAGCAACACCAAGCCGGGCCGCACCACGCCCGGCACCGGCGCCGAGTCGAGCAACCCGGTCAAGGCGTCGTCGAGCCCGAAGGCGTCGACGACGATCCCGGCACCGGTCGGCTCGAGCACCCAGGAGCCGTCCACCCTGCCGACGAAGGTGCCGAACACCACCATCGTGGGCGAGTCCACCGCACCACCGACCAACCTGAAGACGCCACCGCAGCCGTCGTCGTCAAACTCGCCGATTGCGACGCCCACGGAGCTGCCTTCACTGACGCCGACCACGCCGTCCTGGCCGTGGCCGTTCCCGACGACACCGCTGATCAACCTGCCGGGCATCATCCAGACCCTGCTTCCACCCTGGAAGTAGGCCGGCAACAGCGGGAAGCCCCTGGCACACGGATCGTGTGCCAGGGGCTTCTGCGTGGGCCTAGAAGAAGACGCTGCGGCGCTGCATGAGCAACGCGTAGAGCGTCTGCTGGATGGTCTCGCGGACCTGGTCGGTCACGTTGAAGACCAGCATCGGGTCGTCGGCGGCCCCGTCGGGGAACTCGTCGGTGCGGATCGGCTCGCCGAACTCGATCAGCCACTTGGACGGCAGCGGGATCAGGCCGAGGGGCCCGAGCAGCGGGAAGAACGGCGTGACCGGGATGTACGGGACGCCGAGCAGCCGGGCCAGCGAGGCGATGTTCCCGACCAGTGGATAGATCTCCTCGGCGCCGACGATCGAGCACGGCACGATCGGTACGCCGGTCCGCATCGCGGCGCTGACGAAGCCGCCGCGCCCGAAGCGCTGCAGCTTGTACCGCTCCGAGAACGGCTTGCCGAGTCCCTTGAAGCCCTCCGGCCAGACCCCGACCAGGTTGCCCTGCCGGAGCAGCCGCTCGGCGTCGTCGTTGTTGGCCAGCGTCGCGCCGCCCTTGCGGGACAGCTCGCCGACGAACGGCGTCTGGAACACCAGGTCCGCCGCGAGCGTGCGCAGCGGCCGTCCGGTGTGGTCCGCGACGACCACCTGGGTGACGAGCCCGTCGAGCGGCATCGTGCCGGAGTGGTTCGCGACGATCAGCGCGCTGCGGTCGGACGGGATGTTCTCGATCCCCCGGACCTCGACCCGGAACCACTTCTCCACCATCGGCCGCAGCATCGGCAGCAGCACCTGGTCGGACAGGTCACGGTCGTACCCGAACTCGTCGAGCTCGTAGTCGCCGGTCAGCCGCCGGCGCAGGAACGCCAGCCACTCGGCGACCCGGCGCTCGCCGTCCTCGCCGAACAGCCCACGGACGGCCCGCTCCAGTCCCGCGAAGTCCAACGGCGGCAGCTCGGGTCCGTCGACGTCCGCTACGGCGCCGGCCGGCTCGCCCTGGAGCTCCGCCGCCCGCGAACCCGCGGCGACGTCGTCGGCGCTCTTGGTGGCGCGGCCCTTCTTCGCTCGGCCGGCCTGTCCGGCGAGCGCCCGCGCCGCGGCCGAAGGCGTCGTACGGCGTCCGGTACCCCGGCCCGGGCGACCGCCGGAGCCGATCGGGATCACGTCCGCGTCAGCCACGCAACGCCCCCAGGCCCGCGGTGAGCAGGCTCGACACCCGCGTCGTCGCGCCGGTCCCGAGCGACCGCCGGAAGTCGTCGAAGGCCTCCGCGGTCGTGTACTTCGGCTCGAACCCGAACTCGGCGCGCATCCGCGTGGTGTCCACGCCGCGCCCGAAGGTGAGGAAGGTGATCTGGTCCGGCGAGAAGTCCGCCAGCCGGGCCCGCCGGACGGCGGCGGCGGTGCCGGACGCGGTGAACGAAGGCATCCGCAGCGTCGGGCGGCCGAGCCGACGGATCGCCTGGGACAGCGAGAGAACGCCGTCACCGGCCAGGTTGAACGTCCCGGGCAGGTCGTTCACGGTCGCGTGGTGGATCGCCTCGACGCCGTCGTCCTCGTGCAGGAACTGCAGGCGGGCGTCGTACCCGAGAACGGTCGGGACGACGGGCAGGCCGAAGTACCGCGTGATCGGGGAATCGGTCTTGGGACCGATCCAGTTCGCCATCCGCAGCGTGCTGACGCAGACATCGGGACGGCGCCGGGCGAAGCCGCGCACGTACCCCTCGACCTCGACCGCGTCCTTGCTCAGGCCGTGGTGATGGATCGCCCGCGGCGCCATCTCCTCGGTGAACATCGCCGGATCCCGCGCACCCGCGCCGTACACCGTGGTGGACGACTTGACCACCAGCTTGGCCACGCCGGGCGCCTTCTGGCAGGCGGCGAGCAGCTGCATGGTGCCGATGACGTTGATCTCCTTCATCGACGACCGGCCGCCGGCGCTGCCGGGAGTGGCCACGACGCCGGTGTGGACGACCGTGTCCACGGCCTCGGCGGCGATCACCTTGGCGATCACCGGGTTACGGATGTCGGCCCGGACGAACCGGACCCGCCCGAGCTCCGCGCGCGGCGGAACCACATCGATACCGAGAACGGTGCCGATCGACGGGTCTTCGGCCAGTCTGCGGGCACAGCGAGCGCCGGCGTCTCGCGAGACGCCGGTCACCATCACCACCTGTGCCACGGGCAACTCCCAGCCGACCGGGCGCGGCAGACCTGCTTACTTACCGAGCTTGCGGCGCTGCACCCGCGTCTTCTTCAGCAGCTTACGGTGCTTCTTCTTCGCCATACGCTTGCGGCGCTTCTTGATTACGGAACCCACGGTGGACCATCCAAACTCAAAGAGAACGTCGGCAAAGCTTACCTGGAGGTCGCTTCCCCGACCTAAAGCAGGCTCGGTCGGTAGGGTGGACAGGGACCTGGGGAGGCTGGATGAAGGCCCGGAAGACTGCGCGGTACGACGGTCTGGCGGAGTGGTACGACGAGCGGTTCGTGGTCGACGCGGAGCCGCATCAGCCCGGTCTGCTCGACCTGCTCGGGCCCGGATCCGGGCCGTGCCTGGACATCGGCTGCGGCACCGGACGCAACTTCGGCACGATCCGGGTCAGCGGCCGCACCCCCGTGGGCCTGGACTACTCGATCGACCAGCTCGGCCGTGCCCGGACGCGCACCGACGGCCCGCTGCTGCACGGTGACGCCGCGGTCCTGCCGTTCGCCGACGCGTCCTTCGGCACGGCGGTCTCGATGTGGATCTCGACCGATGTCGACGACTTCGGCGCCGTCCTGCGAGAGGCGGCCCGGGTGCTCCGGCCGGGCGGCATCCTGGTCGCGTACGGCGTGCACCCCTGCTTCAACGGACCGCATGTCGTCTACGAGGACGACGGTCGCCGGACCGTGCATCCGACGTACCGCCAGTCGGGCTGGCACACCGACATGCCGTGGTGGGCCGAAGACGGGATCCGCCGGCGGATCGGCATGTCCCACCTCACCCTGGCCGACTACCTGAACGCCGTCGTCGACAGCGGTCTGGTCATCGAGCGCTTCGAGGAGCCCGGCGGTTACGACATCCCGCACGCACTCGCGTTCCGGGCGCGGAAGGCTTAGGACCTAGGCCGCCTTCCGGATCGCGACCGGGGCGATCGGTTCGGTCAGGACGGCCAGGTGGGGTGTGGCGGTCTTGGTGCTGGTGCTCGCGTAGGCGGCGGGAGTGAAGGCGACGGCGGCCAGGCCCAGGGTCGCGATGGTGCCTACGGCAACGCTCTTGACGAAACGGATCGGCATCGGGAGCCTCCTTCAGGTTGGTGATTCCATCCTGGTCTCCCGGCCTGCGACGGTGCTGCGAGATTCCTGGGAGGCCCCTGGGAGGTCCGGGTACGGTGACGGCATGGCGTACGTCGTATTTCTCGCCGGGCTGGCGGCGGTGCTCGCGGGGCTGACCTGGTTCGCCCGGTGGGCCAAGCGCCACGGTCACGGATCCGGGGTGGCCGGCGCGCTGGCGGCGTACGAGGAGGCGTACCGGACGACCGCGCACCAGTCGCACCACGAGCTGCGCCGGCAGGCCGGCCGGAAGTCCGAGTCCGGCTCTCCGGACGACCTCTAACCGAGGTAGCCGGCGATCGGGCCGAGGGTGAGCAGGCCGCTGCCGGCCGCGTGTTCGCCGGCCGCCGGCGCTAGAGCAGCTTGCGCTCTCGCCAGCAGCTCGGGGTCTCTGGTGCTGTGGGCGGTGAATGCCCAGTACGCCTCGAACAGCAGCCCAGGCGGCGGATCCGGCGATCCGTGCACCCACGGGGCGTGTGGTCCGTAGTCGGCCTCGGGGATCGGTTCGTCATGCCGTACGGCGTGCGCGGCCAACGCCAGCGGGAGAAGCCCCTCGCTCAGGCCGGGCATGCCCGCGCCGTCGAGCAGCGCGGCAGCTGCGCGGTAGGACTCCGGGGTATCGTCGCGCAGCGCGGCGTACCAGCGGGTGAAGACGGCGACGAGCGGCAGCTCGTGCCGGGCGGCCAGCGCGTCGGCGGCTGCGGCATGGTCGTCGGCCGCGGTGTGATCGGCTCTCGCACACGCGGATTGCAGACGGATCAGGTGGCCGAGAACCTCGTAGGTGAAGAGGTTGTGGCGCTGCGCGAGTGTGATGAGTTCGGCGCCGATCGTGTCGCGTTCGGCCGCGAGGCCGGCGCGGTAGCAGGTCTGCATGAACAGGCCGTTCAGCGCGAACGCGAGCAGCGCGGGATCGTCGAGACCGCGGGCGAGTTGCTCGGCCTCGAGCGCTGCCTCGCGGGCCCGCGGCGACCGGGAACCGCGGGACTCGAGCGCGATCGTGGCGAGCAGCCGCGCGCGGGGGCCGGCGTGATCCTGTGTCGGCAGCACCCGTTCCGCCGCCGCGACGATCGCGGCCGCCTGCGCCTCGTCGTCGGAGCGGGTCCAGATCGCCGGTACGTCGTACGCGCCGATCACGCGCGCGGTGAGATCGGGGTCGCCGAGTTCCGCGGCCGCCGAGATGGCGGCGAGGCGATGCCGGCGGGCCGCTTCCAGGCCGCCGCCCCCGGTGACCGCGAGGTTGCGCAGCAGGCCGACCGTCGACTCGATCCGGGCACGGGTGCCGCCGACGGCACGGTCGTACGCGGCGGTGGTCTCGGCCCAGACGGAGCCGGCCGGCGTCAGATGCGCTGCCTGGTTGAGGATGTCGCCCTCGAGCCGGCTCAGCGCGGGACCGGGATCGACGCCGAGCTGATCCACCAGGGTCTCCCGGGCACGGCGCAGTACGGCGAGAGCGTCGCCCTGGCGCTCGCTCCGGTACAGCGCGAGCGCCAGCAACCGCCACGCGTCCTCGCGCCACGGATGCTCGGTGACGTGTGCGTCGAGATCCGGCACCGCCTCGGCGGCTCGTCCCAGCTCCAGCCGCGTCTCCGCGACCCGCTCGACCACGTGCAGCCGCAGCTCGGTCAGCCGGGCACGCTCGGCCGACGCCCACGGCTCGTCCACGAACTCGGCGTACGCCGGCCCTCGCCACAGGGCCAATCCGGCCAGGAGTTCCGGCAGGAGCTGTTCCGGTGGCAGCGAGGCCCTGGCGGAGGTCTCGAACCGCCACGCGTCGACGTTGTCGGTCTTCAACGCGTAGCCGGGGCCGGACGTCACCAGCAGCCGGGCGGGTTGCCTAGGCGCTCGGTCGGGCTCGATCGCGCGGCGAAGCGCGGCCACGAACGTCCGCACGGCGCCCAGGGCGCCGTCGGGCGGATCGACCCACAGATCGTCCACCAGCACGCTCGCCGGCACGACCCGCCCTCTCGCCACGATCAGCCGCGCGAGGACCGCCCGGTGCCGTCGGCCCTTCAGGTCGACCGGTCCCCCGTCCCGGGCCACCACCGGCCCCAGCACACCGAACTCCACGCGGCCACGGTAGCGCTCATCCGTTGCTCATCCGGATCCGCGACGCTGGTCGGCATGTTGATCGAAGGCTTTGAGTACCAGCAGGTCGAGGGCACGGACGGGGTCGACCTGAACGTCGCCGTCGGCGGATCCGGTCCGCCGATCGTGTTGCTGCACGGGTTTCCGCAGACGCACCTGATGTGGCGGCACGTTGCTCCGGCGCTGGCCGCGGATCACACCGTGATCTGCCCGGACCTGCGCGGGTACGGCGAGAGCGGCAAACCGGCCGACGGGTACTCGAAGCGGGCCATGGCGGCCGATATCGTCGCGGTGGCCGGTCGGTTGGGTCATCGGCGCTTCGCCGTGGCCGGGCACGACCGGGGAGCGTTGGTGGCGTTCCGCGCGGGTCTTGATCACCCCGATGCCATCTCCCATCTGATGTGTCTGGACGTTCTGCCGAACCTCGACATGTGGGACGTTATGCAGGGAGCCAGTGCTGCGGTCGGCTTCCACCTCTACCTGATGGCGCAGCCGCCCGGCCTGCCGGAGCGGATGATCGCGGCCACCTCGGACGAGTTCTTCGGATACTTCCTGGATCAGTGGGTGAACGATCCCGCGGCGATCCCGTCCGACGTCCGCGCGGCGTACCTGGAGGCGTGCCGGCGCGCGGTGCCGTCGATCGTCGCGGACTACCGCGCCACGGCGACCGTCGACATCACGCACGACGAGCAAGACCTTGCCCGCGGCAACAAATTGCGAATGCCGGTGACCGTGATCCAGCAGGACTGGGGCACCGCCCTAGGCTTCGACGCCGCCGCCCGCTGGAAGACCTGGACCACCAACCTCCACCACCAAACCACAACCTCCGGCCACTTCATGGCCGAGGAATCCCCCACCGAGATCACCGCAGCCATCCGCACCCTCCTCAACCGCTAGACGGTTGCCCCCTCGAGGTACGCCGCGGACTCCGCGAGCTCGGACAGGGCGTCTCGCAGCGACGTGCTGATGATGTGGCCGTCGCGCTTGACTGGGGTGCCTGCGACCAGGACTGTGTCGACGTTGCCGGGGTGGGCGGATGTCACCACGGTGGCCACTGGGTCGTGTAGGCCGCCGGCGAGGTTGAGATCTGTGGTGCGTAGCAGGATCACGTCGGCCTGGTTGCCGACGGCAAGCGATCCTACGTCGGGCAGGCCCAGGGCACGCGCGCCGGCGGATGTCGCCAGCTGCAGGATCTCGGCGGCGGAGAAGGTCCGGTAGCCGAGGGAGAGCACCTCGTGCATGGCGCGGAACATGTCGCCGCCGGCTGTTGTCACGACGTCGATGCCGAGGCTGAAGTCGACGCCGGCTGCTCGCAGACGGCCGGCTAGTGGCTGGCCCATCTCCATGCGGGCCTCGACGGTCGGTGTCGCGGAGACGGCCGCGCCGGTCTCCGCGATCACCTTCAGCTCGGAGTCCGGCAGGTTGTTGCCGTGAACGTACAGCGTGGTGGGCCGCGCCAGCCCGGCGTCCCGCAACCGCGTGACCGGATCGGGCACGTCCGAACTGCTGCTGATGTGTACGACGACCGGCACCCCGAGAGCATCCGCGAGCTCCCAGTCCGCCCGCACGGTCTCGAACGGCGCGAACGACGGCCCGATCGCCGCCACTGCGAGCCCGAGCCGCCCGGAGCGGCGGGCCAGCACCCGGCGCATCTCCCCCGCATCCACGGCGCCGCCGCTCAACGGCGACGGCCCGTAACCGAAGACGGCCCGGATGCCGCTGCACTCCAGCGCGTCCAGCGCCGCGTCCGCGTGGTCGGGGGTGCGCTGGACGTGCGAATAGTCCTGCACGGTGGTGATCCCGGCGTCCAGGCACTCGAGCGCGCCGACGAGGTTGCCTGCGGCAACGTCCTCCGGCCGGAACCGCGACCCGTGGGCGCCGAGCACCCGCTCGAAATAGGTCCCGAGACCGGCGTCGACCGCGATCCCCCGCAGCGCCGTCTGCCACAGATGCCGATGGGTGTCGACGAAACCGGGCAGCACGATCCGCTCCCGCGCGTCGATCACCTCCGCGTCGACCTCCAGCCCCGGCCCGACCGCGGCGATCCGTCCGTCCTCGATCAGGACGTCGGTGTCCCGACGGACGACGACCTCCGGGGAGGTGTCGATCACCGTCCCGCCCTTCAGCAAAAGTCTCACGAGCATCTCCCTCAGTAGAAAGCTTTTGGGAAAGCTATCATCAAAGAAAGCTAGGCTGTCAACCGTGACCGACGACCCTGTGGACCGGGTGATCGCCTCCTGGGAGCACGAGCTGCCCGAGGTGCTCTATCCGACCAGCGAGCTGACGAAGCGGATCATGCTGCTCGCCGGCGAGCTGAACTCGGCGACCCGGCGGGTGCTCCGCGACCTGGAGCTGACGATGGCGGAGTTCGACGTGATCGTCTCGCTGCGCCGGTCCGGGGCGCCGTACCGCCAGAAGCCGTCCGACCTGGTCCGGATCCTGTTGCTGTCCTCCGGCGGCACCAGCAATGTGACGAACCAGCTGGTCCGCCGCGGCCTGGTCGTCCGCGAGCCCGACCCGGACGACGGTCGCGGGACGCAGGTCCGGCTGACCCCGGCGGGAATCAGCCTCGCCGAGCAAGCTGTGAAGGCCAGCTCGGCCGCCCACGCCGAGCTGTGGGCCGACATCCCGGCCGACACGCTCGAGGCGGCCACCGCCGCGCTACGAGGCCTGTCCGCCCGCCGCCGGTAAACCCCGCGCGGACAGACAACGAGGCGGCCCGACCCCTCAGGGCCGAGCCGCCTCGTTCTCGTTGTTATCCGGCTTGAAAGAAGGCGCCCTTGAGGTAGTCGTGCACGGCGTCCTCCGACACCCGGAACGAACGACCCACCCGCACCGCGGGCAGCTCACCGGAGTGCACCAACCGGTACACCGTCATCTTGGACACGCGCATGGCCGTGGCGACTTCCGCCACGGTCAGGAACTTCACCTCGGCGAGCGGCTGCTCACCACCGGACTTCTTTGATGCCATTGCGCACCGCACTTCCAGCACGGATCGTGCGCCGGCTTCCCCTCCGGCACCTCCGTCCGTGCATGTCACGAGCCTAGTGGCTGTTGGTACGAATGGGAAAGAGGGGGACTCGTGTGACTCACCAGCTCGGATCGAGACCGAGCAGCGGGAAGCTCGCGTCACGGGTGGCCTTGATGGCGCGGTCCAGCCAGGTGTCGGGGTTGTAACCGGTCGACCAGTCGACGTACGACGCGTCGCGGCCGTCGGTCATCCGCAGCGGCGCGACCCGCCCGAACCGCAGCTGGACCTCCTCGCGCCAGGCGTCCGGCACCGGCGTCGCGGGGTCGATCGGCGTACCCGCGACGATCGCCAGCAGATGCGTCCAGGCCCGCGGCACGACGTCGATGATCGCGTACCCGCCGCCGCCCGTGGCGACCCATTTCCCGTCCGCCACCTCGTGCGCGAGGTCGTGCAGCGCGACGTACGCCGCCCGCTGCCCGTCGATCGTCTTCGTCAGGTGCGCCAGCGGGTCCTCGACGTGCGAGTCGCAGCCGTGCTGCGTGACCAGCACGCTCGGGCGGAACGCCTTCACCACGTCCGGTACGACGGCGTGGAACGCACGCAGCCAGCCCGCATCCCCGGTGCCGGGCGGCAGCGCGACGTTGACCGCCGTACCCTCGGCGCCCGGTCCGCCGGTCTCACCGGCGCTTCCGGTGCCGGGGAAGAGCGTGGTCGGCGACTCGTGCAGGCTGACGGTCAGCACCCGCGGGTCGTCGTAGAACACGGTCTGTACGCCGTCCCCGTGGTGGACGTCCACGTCGACGTACGCGACCCGCTCGGCGCCGTGGTCGAGCAGCCACCGGATCGCGATCGCCGGATCGTTGTAGACGCAGAATCCGCTGGCCTGGTTGGGCATCGCGTGGTGCAGGCCGCCGGCGACGTTCGCGGCGTGCAGGACGTCCCCCTCCCAGACCGCGCGGGCGGCCTCCACGGTCGCGCCGGCGATCCGCGCCGAGACGTCGTGCATGCGCGGGAAGCAGTACGTGTCCGACGTGCCCAGGCCGTGCACCGGATCGGCCTCGTCGGGGTGGTCGCCGGCCGCTTTCACCGCGGCCACGTACTCGGCGGTGTGTACGGTCTCGAGCAACGCGTCGTCGGCGGTCGGCGCGGGCGCGACCTTGAGGTGGTCGAGGACGCCGAGCTCACGAGCGAGCTTGATGGTCAGCTCCACCCGGATCGGACTCATCGGGTGTCCCCGGCCGAAGTCGTACGCCGTCAGCCCGTCGTCGAACACCAGCAACGCCTCACCGCTCATGCCCTCGACCTTAACCGTCGCGCCTGCGCAAGCGCGGGTCCGAAGCCGCTCCAACCGGGTTGAGCGGGGTCCGGGCTCAACAGGCACGGACGGCGCGACACCCCTCCCTGGCCGCGCCGGCCCCGCCAGCGGTCCAACAGTCGATTCATCGGCGCCGGACTGCAAAGCGTTACAGATTTTGCCGTCGGAGGCGCAGAAACCGCAGATTCTGGGTCCGCCGCGGCGTCGGGCGACTGCGGACAGTGAGATTCGGACTTGCGAGTACCCTCGGTCGGCCGCCACAGTTCTCCGGTGAGGCAAATGAAACCCAACCGGCGGCAGATCTTTACAGTAGGAGCGGCGGCCGCGGCCGCCGCGACGGTGGCCGCCTCGACCGAGACCGCGTCCGCCGCCACGTCGTCGGACACCGGGCCGTACGGCTCCGGCGTGCTCGGCTCCTGGGCCGGTGCGACCCGTGCCATCTCCACCGCGGCGCAGTTCCAGCACACCCGTGAGACCAACGGCGTGTTCATGTTCGGCGACAGCATCTCCGTGCAGGACGGCAAGGCGCTCGCGATCCGGCTGCAGGACCGCGACGGCAGCCAGCTGGCCGTCAACAACTGGTCCAGCCGGCCGACCTCCGGCGCGGTCGACGCACTCCAGCAGTGCGCGTCGGCGTACGGTCTGCCGCGGCGCGTCCTGATGGCGAGCGGGTCCAACGACATCTTCGACCCGCCGAAGTTCGCCGCCCAGGTGGCCCGGGCGGTCAGCATCGTCGGCCAGAACCGGATCCTGTACTGGGTCAACATCCAGGTCGTCCGCAAGAGCGTGACCTCGACCGTGCAGCTCGCCGACCAGCGGAACAGCTCGTGGCTCAACATGCAGCTCTACGACCAGCAGGAGAAGTACCCGAACCTGCGGATCATCCGGTGGGCCGAGTGGCTCTGGGTCAAGCCGTACCGGCTGCTCAACTACCTGCGCGACGGCGTGCACCCGACGGTGCCGCTCGGCCAGGACGCCCGCAACGAGCTGATCGTCCAGTCGCTCGTCCAGCGTTGAATTCCCCACTCCACCGCCCCGGTCGGTGAGATATGCTGGCAGTGTGAACACGAACCTGCAGCTGTGGTGGGCCGCCTAGGGCGGTCCACCCGGCGTGTTCGCACGCAGCCACTGAGGCCGCCTCGCCGAGGCGGCCTTTTTCATGTCCTCGGTGGGGCCTCACACACCACCGAAAGGGCACGATCATGACCTCGCTTTCCGGCATCACCCCGTCCGGCCGGCTGACGCTCGGCAACCACCTCGGCGCGCTGCGCCGGTTCACCGACCCGGACGGTTTCTACTTCGTCGCGAACCTGCACGCGATGACGACCAAGCACGATCCGCGAAGACTCGCCGCGCTGACCCGCGAGTTCGCGACGCTGATGCTCGCGGCCGGTGTCCCCGAGGGCACCGTCTTCGTCCAGTCCGACGTCCCCACGCACGCCCAGCTCGCGTACCTGCTGGAGTGCACGTCGTACGTCGGTGAGCTGTCCCGGATGATCCAGTACAAGGAGAAGGGCAAGGGCCGCCCGATGACGCGGGCCTCGCTGTTCACGTACCCGTGCCTGATGGCCGCGGACATCCTGCTGTACGGCGCGGAGCAGGTCCCGGTCGGCGGCGACCAGGACCAGCACGTCGAGCTGGCCCGGGACATCGCGATCCGGTTCAACCGCGAGTACGGCGACACGTTCGTCGTACCGCAGCTGAACAAGGCGGCGCTCGCGACCCGGGTGAAGGACCTGCAGAACCCGACCGCGAAGATGAGCAAGTCCGATGCCGACGACGCGATCGGCACGATCCGGCTGCTGGACCCGCCGGACGTCATCCGCCGGCAGATCATGCGCGCGGTCACCGACTCCGGGAACGAGGTCCGGCACGACGAGGCGGACAAGCCCGGCATCACGAACCTGCTGGAGATCCTCGCGGCCTGCACCGACGGCGATCCGGTCGAGCTCGCGAAGTCCTACGCGTCGTACGGCGCGCTCAAGCAGGACGTCGCGGACGCGGTGCTGGCCGTCATCGAGCCGCTGCAGAAGGAGTACGCGCGGCTCACGACCGACCGCGGCGCGATCGAGGATCTGCTCGAGCAGGGCCGGGACCGGGCGCTCGAGGCGAGCACACCGCGACTCCGGGCGGCGTCCCGCGCGATGGGTTTGGCAGGATCACCTGTATGAAGATCCGCGCCGCTTCGTTCAACATCCGCAACTCCTCCGCGCCCGACGGCGACAACGCCTGGCCGGTCCGGCGGAAGGCGACGGTGGCGGCGATCGAGCACCTGGACGCGGACG
This sequence comes from Kribbella sp. NPDC004138, assembly GCF_053603655.1. NCBI lineage: Bacteria > Bacillati > Actinomycetota > Actinomycetes > Propionibacteriales > Kribbellaceae > Kribbella > Kribbella sp. NPDC004138. The sequence goes on along the minus strand of NZ_JBSGFZ010000010.1, from coordinate 243,448 downwards.
TGGTCGGGCTGCAGGAAGTGCTGCCCGACCAGCTCGACTACCTGCGCTGGCGGTTCCCGAAGCACGAGCTGGTCGGCGCCGGCCGGGACGACGGCATGAGCGCGGGCGAGCACGCCGCCGTCCTGGTCCGGCCCGGCGACTGGCGGATCGAGCGCCACGAGACCCGCTGGCTGTCCGACGACCCCGGGACGCCGGGATCGATCGGGTGGGACGCCGACCTGACGCGGGTCGCGACCCTGGTGTGGCTGCGGCACCGCAACGGTACGACGGTCGGCCTCGTCAACACGCACTACGACCACGCGGGCGAGGTCGCGCAGCTGCAGTCGTCCCGGCTGATCGCGCGCTGGATCACCGGGTCGCTGCCGTGGATCGTGATGGGTGACCTGAATGCGACACCGGACTCCCCGCCACTGAAGACGCTGGTGGACTCCGGGCTGCGCCTCGCCGTACCGGCCGCCGCGGGCGGCAGCTGGCACGACTTCACCGGCGCGACCGACGACGACCGCATCGACCACATCCTCGTCACGAAGGAGTGGACCGTGACCGACGCGGCCGTCTCGCACTACCGCCCGGACGGCCGCGTGCCGAGCGACCACTGGCCGTTGTTCGCGACGCTAGAACTTCAGTAGCACCTCTTCGCGCAGCCGTTCCAGCGCGTCGAACCGCCGGTTGCCCTCACCGAGGAACGCGTCCGGGACCAGCAGTTCGTCGATCCCGGCCGCCGGGTACTGCGCGACCGCGTCGAGCACCTCCTGAGCCGACCCCATCACCACCTGGGCCCCACGCTGCTCCAACCGGGCCTTCCGCTCGGCTGCCTCGGTGTCCCCCGGGTCGACGATCTCGAGGAAGGTCTGGGCCGACCGCCTGACGGTCCGGGGATCCCGCCCGACCCGCTCGCAGTGCTGGGCGAACACCTCGCCCTTCTGCGCCGCCAGATCGGGACGTCCCCAGTGGTTCCACTCGTCCGCATACCTGGCAACGATGCCGAGGGCAACCTTTTCGCCGGACGCGCCGATCAGGATCGGGAGCTGCGCCGGCTTCGGCTCACAGGGCGCGTCCGACAGCTGGTAGTACTTGCCCTCGAAGGTCGTCCGCTCCTGCGTCAGCAACCCCTTGATGACCTGGCACGCTTCCTCGAAGCGCTTGAGCCGCGGCCCGATCGCCGGCAGCTCGATGCCGTACGCCGCGTGCTCGTTCAGCTGCCAGCCCGCGCCGATGCCGAGCACGAACCGGCCGTTCGCCATCTGGTCGATGGTCGCGGCCGCGTTCGCCACCACGGCCGGGTGCCGGTAGGTGTTGCCGAGCACCATCGTGCCGACCCGGACCCGCTCGGTCCGCGCGACGATCCCGGCGACCAGCGCCAGGGCCTCGTTCACCGGAACGCTCAGGTCGTCCCCGTTCTGCATGAAATGGTCAGCGATCCACACGCCGTGCCAGCCGGTCCGCTCGGCGTACTCGGCGCCATCGAGCACCGACCGCCAGTTCCGGGAGGCCGCAGGCCACAAAGAGAAATCCATGCCGTCATCCTCTCTCCTGCGCCTCCAGCACCGCCTCGCCGTTCTCTTCTGCCCACTCTGTGAGCAGCCGGACCGGTCCCATCAGCGTGCGTCCGAGTTCGGTGAGCGCGTACTCGACTCGAGGGGGTACGCCGCCGTGGTCCGTACGGGCAACCAGACCGTTGGTCTGCAGGCGGCGCAGGGTCTGGGTGAGCACCTTCTTCGAGATGCCGCCGATCAGTTCGAGCAGCTCGGAGTGCCGTCTGGCGTGATCGTTGAGACCCCACAGCACCACGACCGCCCACTTGTCGGCGATCACCTCGACCGCGAGCCGGGCCGGGCAGTCGGCCAGGAAGACATCTCCGGGTTCCACTCCGTGCACAGCGGTCAGGGTACCCAGAGGTTCCCACGGCGCTGTCTAGCGTCTGCCGCATGAGCAGACTTCCCGAGAGCAGCTACCGCCTCTTCGACGAGCCGAAGGACGTCACGATGATCACGATCGACCCGGACGGGTCGCCGCAGGCCGCGCTGGTGTGGGTCGGGCGGGACGGCGACGATCTGCTGATCGGCGTCGAGGAGAAGCACCGCAAGACCCGGAACCTGCGCCGGGACCCGCGGATCACGTTGCTCGTGCAGGACGACCGGATCAGCCCGCGCGGCCTGACGCAGTACCTGGTCGTGCGCGGAACCGTGCAGTTGGAGGGACCCGGCAACCCGGCGTACAAGACGCTGATGGACCGGCTGGCGCGGAAGTACCTCGGCCAGGAGACGTTCCCGTTCGGCAGCGAGCAGGTGTACGCCGGGGCGACGGTCGTGCGGGTGCGGGTCGAGAAGGTGACCGGCGAAGGGCCGTGGGCGGTCAGATGACGATGTGCCAGCGGAGCAGGAAGGCGCCGATCGAGAGCACGACGTAGAGCAGGACGAGCGCGGCGCCGATGCCGGGGCGCGGGCGGTGGCGGCGGACCGGGGTGGTCAGGGAACGCTCGCGGAGGGCCTCCATCACCGCGGCGACCTCCGCGGTGCGGTCGGTGGGAATGCCGTTGATCTCGTGCTCGTCCGGGCCGCGGGTGAGCACGACGTTGTCGTCGCCGACCTCGATCTTGCCGACGTCCTGCCAGGCCAGGCTGCGGATCAGCATGCTCGTCCGCGCCTTCAGGCCGCTCGGGAACAACTCGACGCGGTACAGCACGACGCCGCCGGCGACCCGGACGACCGACGCGCCGATGATCGTCAGCAGCCCGACGGCCAGCATGTCGCGGGCGCCCATCCACAGCCACGAGTTCAGCGCCGGCACGACGACGAACGGCAGCACGAACAACGTCCAGGCCCACCACGGCGCCGGGTCCAGCGGCACTCGCCACGGGAGCGGCGGGACCTCCTGCTGCGGCGCAGGCGCGGCGACCGGCTCGACCGAACCATTAGTCATGGGCGGACTCATCCCTCGAACATGGTGGGAAACCTCGGCGCCCACCTTAACGCCACCCGCGCGAGAGGTGTTACTCGGCGGCCAGGGCCCGTGACCGGTTGCGAGCGGCCTCGATCGCGGACAGGAACGCGGCGCGGACCTTGTGGTCCTCGAGTTCGCGGATCGCGGCGGCCGTCGTACCGCCCGGAGAGGTCACTCGCTCGCGCAGGACCGTCGGGTGTTCGCCGGTCTCGCGCAGCAGCTTCGCGGATCCGACCACGGTCTGCACGACGAGCTCGGTCGACGTACCGCGCGGCAGACCCATGTGGACGCCGGCCTCGATCATCGCCTCGACGACGAAGAACAGGTACGCCGGACCGGAGCCCGAGATCGCGGTGACCGCGTCCTGCTGCTTCTCCGGCACCCGGATCACCCGGCCGGTCGCGGCCAGCAGGCTCTCGGCCAGCTCCAGGTGGCTCTCGTCGCAGTGTGCGCCGCGGGAGATGGCGGCCATCCCCTCGTCGACCAGGGCGGGCGTGTTCGGCATCACCCGGACGACGGCCACGCCTTCCGGCAGCCTCGACTCGACGAAGGTGGTGGTGATACCGGCGGCGAGCGAGACGACGGTTTGCGACGGCCGGACCGCCGGGGCGATCTCGGCGAGCAGGTCCGGCATGTCCTGGGGCTTCACCACCAGGACCAGCGTCTCGGCCTGCTTCGCGGCCTCCACGTTCGACACGACGTCGACGCCGTACCGCTCACGCAGCTCGGTGGCGCGCTCCTCCCGGCGCTCGGTGATCAGGAGGTCCTCCGGTCGCCGCCCGGCCCGAATCAGCCCGGACAGCAACGTCTCCCCCATCACCCCGGCCCCGAGAACGGCCACCTTCGCGCTCATGCCCACAGACTACTGACGAACTGCTCAGATCCCGGTCCCGCTGCCCACCAGGCGGGACATAGGCTCTCCTCTCCCACTCCTCCGCCCCCGAGAAGAGACCGCCCATGCGAATGCTGCGCGCCCTCGCCGTCCCCGCCGCCGCGCTCCTGCTGGCCAGCGGCCTGACCCAGGTCACCGCCACCGCACAAGCCGTGGCCGCCCCTGGAGCTGCCGCCGTCGTGCAGGCCGCCGACACCGACACGGATGACAGCGACGCCGGAACCCTGACCAACCCGACCATGGCCACCGTGGTCGCCCCCGCGGCGATGTCGACGGCAGGCTATTCGTACACGTCGCCTGTCGACCACTGCATCCTCTACGGCTACGAGATCGGCGCCACCTGCTACCAGTGGGTCGGTGACGACCAGTGGGTGGTGGACGGCATCGCCAACGGCTGGGCCGCCGTGGTGCACGTACAGACCAACTACGGCAAGGACCGGTACTGCCAGGCGCTCCCGTCCGCTGACGGCTGGGGGAAGTGCAACTACGACCACGTCGAAGGCAAGTGCGTCCGCTGGCAGATGTACGAGCTCAAGGACGGGGACACCCGGAACTTCACGGGCTGGAGCGCCTGGTACGGCACGCAATACGGCTATCCGTGCTGATTACTTCTTGGTGATCAAGGAGCGGGCGAAGAACTGCAGGTTGGCGGGGCGCTCGGCGAGGCGCCGGACCAGGTAGCCGTACCAGTCCTCGCCGTACGGGACGTAGACGCGGACCGTGTGGCCGAGGCCGGCCAGCCGGAGCTGCTCCTCGGGGCGGATGCCGTACAGCATCTGGTACTCGTAGCTGCCCGGCTTGCGCCGCGCGCGGTCGGCCAGCGCGCCGGCGATCCGGATCAGCCGCGGGTCGTGCGACGCGATCATCGGGTAGCCCTGGCCGTTCATCAGGATCTTCAGGGCGCGGACATAGGCCTTGTCGACCTGGCGCTTGTCCTGGAACGCGACCGACTCGGGCTCCTTGTAGGCGCCCTTGCAGAGGCGGACGCGGGAGCCGGCGTACGCGAGGTCGCGGCAGTCGGCCTCGGTACGCCGCAGGTACGCCTGCAGGACCGCGCCCGTCGCCGGGAAGTCCTGGCGCAGCTCGCGGAGGATCCCCAGCGTCGAGTCGGTCGTGGTGTGGTCCTCCATGTCCAGCGTCACCGTCGTCCCGGCGTTGCGGGCGGCGAGGCAGATCGTCCGCGCGTTGTCGAGCGCGATCTTCTCGCCGTCGCCGGGCAGCGCCTGCCCGACCGCGGACAGCTTCACCGAGACCTCGGCGTACTTCGTCAGGCCGGCCGCGGACAGCTTCTTGAGCAGCTCCAGGTACGCGTCGGCGGTCGCGGTCGCGGCGGCCGGATCGGTGACGTCCTCGCCGAGATGGTCGAGGGTGACGCGCAGCCCGTTGCTGACCAGCTTCTCGGTGGCCAGCACCGCCTCCGGAGCGGTCTCACCGGCGACGAAGCGCGCGACGATGCCACTGGACACCGGCAGCGACGCCACCGCCTTCTTGATCTGGGGACTGCGGGACACACCCAGCAGCATTCGCCGAAGCACTCCGTGTTCCTCCTCAACCAGGGGTCACTGGTTCGATAGTCGCACCCCTGCTTGTTAGAGGATGCGCCCATGCCCATCTTCAAGCGCCGCCGCCGGAACGCCGTGGAGGCGGACCCGATCGGCGCGTTCTGGTCCTGGTGGTCGAGCGCCGGGGCCGGCGGCGTCGCGGACGCCGTCGGCCGCCGGGAGCCGGCCGGCGCGAACGCGGAACTGAACGAGCGGGTCGCCCGCATCCACCCCGACCTGGAGTGGGAGCTCGGGCCCGGGCTGCACGCCGAGCACGTGCTGATCGTCACCGCGGCGGGCAACCCGGCGCAGCGTGCGATCGCCCGCCGCTGGCTGCGCGCCGCCCCGCCGTCCGACCAGGTCTGGGAGTACGCCGACCTGCGCCGCCCCGGGCCCGCGGTGACGCTGCAGTTCGACGGGCTCCCGCCGGTCGCGATCGACGAGTCGCTGGTCTCGATCGAGCCCGACGCGGCGGCGGTGCACGTCGGCGTCCACCACCCGGTGTTCTCGTCGCTGCCGGTGGACGCGCAGCGGCGGGTGACGTTCCTGATCCTCGACCTGGTGCTCGGCGAGGAGATGGTGGAGACGTGGGTGGGCGCGATCGACACGCTGCCGGACGCGCCGCAGGACGCCGTACCGGTGACCGAACTGCTGCCGGTGGTGGCCGGGTTCGCCGCCGAGCACACGCTCGAGGACGGCAGTCCGGCGTGGAAAATGCTGGAGGGGACCCGCGACGGGCAGCGGGTGATCGCGACTGCCGAGTACCCGCTGCGATCGATCCGCCGGCCGCATCTCGACACCCACGTGGCGGTCGCCATCCACTATCCCCTGGTCCGCGACGACGGGCTGCCTGAGTCCGAGATGCTCGACGAGCTGCGGGCCTTCGAGGACCACCTCACCGACCGACTCGGCGGCTCCGGCAACCTGCTCGCCCACGAGACGTCCGCCGGCGTCCGGATCCTGCACTACTACGTCGACGGCACCACGCCCGCCGACGCCCAGCTCCAGGCCGCCACGACCGGCTGGCCGCACGGCAAGGTGGCGCTGACCGCCTCCCCCGACCCCGCCTGGCAGAACGTCGCGCACCTGTCGGGGTGATGCAACCTGGGAGTCCGGGCTTTTCGTCTTGAGGGGGAGATGGAGAGTGGAGGCGCGGATGGCGGAGCGGGACCGGGAGTTCGTCGAGTTCGTCGAGGGAGCCGAGGCGGCGTTGCGGCGGACGGCGTTCCTGGTGTCGGGTGACCGGCACCGGGCCGACGACATCGTCCAGGACGCGCTGTACAAGCTGTACCTGGCCTGGCCGAAGGTCCGGCGGGTGGGCAACCCGTTCGCGTACGCCCGCCGGACGGTGGTGAACGCGGCGTACGACGGGAAACGCCGGCCGTGGCGCCGGGAGGTGACGCTCGGCGACGTACCGGACCGGGCCGGGGACGACGACTTCGCGGTCGGGTACGCCGACCGGGACGAGGTCCTGGCGGCCCTGCGATCGCTCGGTCCGCGGCAGCGCGCCTGCGTCGTCCTGCGGTACTACGAGGACCTGTCCGTCGAGCAGACCGCGGACATCCTCGGCTGCTCCACGGGCACCGTGAAGAGCCAGGCGGCACGTGGTCTCGAAACTCTCCGACGAGCCATCGACCAGCGGCGGACGAGCCGGGCGCTGTGAAGGAGAACGAGATGGAAGACGTACGAGAGATCAGCGCCGAACTGCACCGGCTGGCGGAGTCGGAGACGATGCAGCCGCTGGACACGACCGAACTACTGGCCCGCGGCCGCCGCACCAGGCGCCACCGCAAGCTGCTGGGCGCGGGCGGTGCGGTCGCAGGCGTCGTGGTGATCGCCCTCGGCGCCAGTCTGCTGCCCAACCTGAGCTCGGCCGACAACCAACCGGGGATCGCCGGCAACCCGCCCGATCGGTTCGAGGCCGTGCCGGGAGTGCCGCGCGGCGAGGCCGGCGCGGACCAGCGGATCACGATGGCGGAAGCGCAGCGCCGCTGTGAGCTGCGGAATCCGGACGAGAAACGCAAGCTCCGGGACACCAAGGGCGCCCGGTCCGGTCACGTGTCGATGTACGACATCAAGATCGGCGAGAAGAAGGCCACCCCGTGCATCGTCCCCGGCGGGGACAGGCCGTCGGCCGAGCTGGTCGCGGCGGCGGCCAAGGATCCGATGCCGAAGAGCATCGCCGGCAAGCTCCGTAACTGTTCCGTCCTGACTTGGGTCGACGTGACCGGCTGGCAGGTCGTGGCATCCGACGAGTCGAAGACGCTCGGACAGGCCGTCGTCGTCGCGATCTCCCCCACCGGGCACAAGGTCATGGAGTGTTCGCTGCTGACGAACGCGCTGCTCGCGACCGGCCTCCAAGGAAACACGACCTTCGCAACGCTGACCAACCTCAACAGCAGTGATCCGGTGCTGAACCCGGCCGCCAAGTCCGGTCGTACCGACATGTACGTCGGCGGGGGTGGCGGTGGGCCCTGCACTGCGGGAGTCTGCAACGGGTGGGGCATGTCCGGTTGGGGCCGGGTCGCGTCGAAGGACGCCGTCGCGGTCCGCCTGCGGATCGGGAACGGCCCGATCTACCAGGTGCCGGTCGGCGAGGGCGGCTGGTTCGCCTACACCTGGAGGAGCTCGACCAAGTACAAGCAGGGCACGTTCCCGAAGGTCGCGGCATACACCAAGGACGGGAAGATCGTCAAAGTCTTCGAATAGTTATCAACCGAACGGCGGCCTCGTTGGTCTTACCCATCGAACTTTCGAAGGGGGAGACATGGGGAAACTGCGTACGACCTTGACCTTGCTCGCGGCGGCCGGACTGGCCGCCGCGGGTGTGAACACCGCCGTCGCCGGGACGATGGCAGCCACCGCGTCCTGCGGGCTGAACCTCGGCTCGGTGACGGCCGGTGGTGATCAGACACTGCAACGGCTGACCGCGTCGGCACCGCCGGCGGCCGGCGCGCGGAGCGTCGTGCCGAACGTGTACGCCGACGGCGCGGCGCGGACGGTCGCGACACTCGTCAACGAGGCGACGGCGACCGGCAGTTCCCGGTACGGGCGGGTCGTGCTCGGGGACTCGATGTACCAGCACTGGCTCGAGCTCGACAAGAGCGGCAAGGTGACGTCGTCGGAGCTGGCCCGGATCGGCGGCGGGTGGAGCAGGTTCGTCGACCACGAGACGTCGGTGTTCAACGACGACCCGGCGCACCCGCGGACCTACGAGTACGCGCTCCGCTCGGACGGCGTGCTGTTCCGGTGGGTCGTCGGCGACACCGGCGCCTGGAAGGCGTACGGATCGGCGTCCGGGTTCGCGGCCGTGAAGTCGATGACGCTGATCAGCAAGGCCGCGGCGTACGACACGTTCCTCGCGAACACCCGCGGCGGCGCGCTCTACACCATCCGCATCCCGGTCAACTCCCAGCTGCGGCCGGTCGTCACCAAGGTGCGGTCCGCGACCTGGCAGGGCTTCGAGACGCTCGTCGCCGGCGGTTGCGGCAACTACGGGACCGTTGTCGTCGGCATCGACAAGGAGACCAAGTCGGCGTACCTCTACACCTTCGGTCACGCGGACGGGACAAAGACGTCGATCACCGGCCACGGAAAGGTGCCTGGCACCTTGGCCGACCCCAGCTACTTCCGCTGGGCCCCGCCGGTGAAGTCCGACTGGCTGTTCGGCGAGTAGGACAGGTCTGGCGCGCGCCCCACGGCGCGCGCCAGATCCCCTAAGCGGTGCGGCGCCTGAGGGTGGCCGCACCCAGGCCCAGAGCCGCCAAGATGAACGCGACGACCACCAGCGTGTCGCCGCCGACACCCGAGGTGAATCCGTTGCCTGCGGCAACTCCCAGGACGGCGTCGACGGCGTAGGACAACGGCAGGACGTCGCTGATCGCGTGCAGGACCGTCGGCAGTTGGTCGCGGGGAACGAGCAGGCCGCACAGCAGGATCTGCGGGATCATCACGGCCGGCATCATCTGCACGGCCTGGAACTCGGTCGCCGCGAACGCGCTCGCGAACAGGCCCAGCGCCGTACCGAGGACGCCGTCGAGGACCGCGACCACACCGAGTTGCCAGGCGTCGCCCTGGATGTCCAGATCCAGCAGGTACAAGGCGATCGAGACGACCACCAGCGCCTGGACGACGGCGATCAGCGCGAAGGCGAGCGCGTACCCGAGCAGGAAGTCCAGCTTGCCCATCGGCATCGTGAACAGCCGGGACAGGGTGCCGCTGGACCGTTCGCGCAGCGTCGCGACCGACGTGACCACGAACATGACGATCGACGGGAAGACCGCGAGCAGCGGCCCGCCGATCCGGTCGAAGACCATCGGGGAGTCGGTGAACATCCACCACATCAGGCTGACGAGCAGGGTCGGCAGCACGATCAGCATCGCCACCGTCCGGTGGTCCCGGCGCAACTGCGCCAGCACCCGGGCCGCAACGGCGAAGGTCACCCGCGGGGTCATCGCGCACCAGCCTTCCGGTCGATCAGGGTGAGGAACGCCTGCTCCATCTCGCCGGCGCCGGCCGACGCGAGCAGGGCCTGCGGCGTGTCGTCGGCCAGCAGTTCGCCCTCGCGCATCAGCAGGAGCCGGTCGCACCGGGAGGCCTCGTCCATGACATGGCTGGAGACGAGCAGCGTCGCGCCGCCGTCGGCGAGCCGATGGAAGAGCGCCCAGAGATCGCGCCGCAGCACCGGGTCGAGTCCGACCGTCGGCTCGTCGAGCACCAGCAACTCCGGGTCGCCGAGGAGCGCGGCGGCCAACGAGGCACGTGACTGCTCGCCGCCGGACAGGCGGTCGACACGGACGTCCGCACGGTCGGCGAGGTCGACGGCCTCGATCACCCGTTCGACGTCGCCCGACGCGACCCCGAGGACCGCCGCGAAGAAGCGCAGGTTCTCGGTGACGGTCAGATCGCCGTACACACTGGGCTCCTGCGTCACGTAGCCGATCCGCCCGCGCAGCTTCGGCGCGCCGGCCGGCAGCCCGAGGACCGAGACGTCGCCGGTCACCCGCGCCTGCAGGCCGACGATCGCCCGGATCAGCGTCGTCTTGCCACAGCCGGACGGCCCGAGCAGCCCGGTCACGGTCCCGGCCCGGAGGTCGAACCCGACCCCGTGCAGGACCTCCCGGTCGCCGCGCACCACGACGACGTCACGGCAGCTCACCGCGTTTTTCATCATATGATGAATTTAGCGCGAACCAGGACCGACGGCAACAGGGAGATTCAGACGACGGCGTACCCGGTCGCCCGGCTCAGCGCGTCCAGCGACGGGTCGCCGTACCGCTCCCGCAGCGCCGCGAAGCGCGTCACCTTGTCCGCGCCGAACCGGCCGACCTCGGCGGCGTAGGTGTCACCGGAAAGGAACACCGGCGGCCGCCGCTTGCTGTGGAACTTGTCCGCGTACAGGACGAGCTCCTCCTCGGGCGTCCGCGGCAGATAGTCGTCGACCGGGATCGGCAGCGCCTGCCGTACGACGTCCTCGCGCGTGATGCCGACGCCGGTGTGACACGACGCGAACCGGCAGATCTCGACCGGGAGCCCGAGCGACGCGAGCAATGCGTGCCCGAGCACGCCGTGCCGCACGTGGGCCGTCGAGTCCAGGCGGTAGACACCGATGTCGTGCAGCAGAGCGCCCGCCCGCACCAGGTCGGCGTCGATGTCCAGGCCGGCGAAGAACTGCGAGGCCACCGAACAGACCAACCGGCAATGCTCGTACACCAGCTCGAACGACGACCGGCTCGGCGCGTGGTCGCGGTGCAGCGCGCGGATCTCCCGGTCGGTCGGGATCTCCATCAGCCGGAGACGTACTGCTGGATGGCCGGCGCGATCCGGTCGACGAGGGCGTCCAGGCCGGCCGAGGCCACCGGCTCGAGCTCGACCACGTAGCGGGTCAGCGCCAGCCCGATCAGGTGGCTCGCGATCAGCGCGACCCGCAGCTTCGCGTCCGGGACGTCGATGAACCGCGAGACCGGCTCCAGGATCATCCGGGTCATCCCCTCGCGCATGATCCGGGCGACCTCGTCGCTGGTCACGACGCTGCGCAGCATCGCCTTCATCCGCTGCTGCCCCTCGTCGGACTCCCAGACGCCGAGGAACACCGTCGCGATCCGGCGGCCGAGATCCTCGCGGGAGCCGTCCAGGATCGCCGCGGCCACCTGCCGCGGATCCAGCGGCAACGCCATCGCCTCGATGAACAGCTCGTCCTTGCTGTCGAAGTAGTGGTGGACGAGCGCGGCGTCGACACCGGCCTGGCGCGCGACCGCACGGATCGAAGTGGCCGCGAACCCCTTGTCCGCAAAGGATTCCCGGGCCGCCCGGAGGATCTCACCCCGGGTGTCGGGCCCGCCCGGACGGCGGCCCGGCGTACGGCGGGCGACCGTCACGGAGTCAGCTCCGAGATCTCCCCCTCGGGGGTGACCGCGAACGGCGTCCGGCGGGAGACCGCCTTCACGAAGTGCTTACGGGTGAACTCCAGCGACTCGACCAGGTCGATCTCGCGCTCGGACCGGCTGGCCGCGCGGCGGGTGTTGATCTCGATGACGATGTGACCGCGGAAGTCCTGCTTGGCCAGGGCGGTCAGCAGGTCCGCGGCGCGCTGCGTGCCGCGGCCCGGCACCAGGTGCTCGTCCTTCGCGGAGCCGGTGCCGTCGGTCAGGTGCACGTGGGTGAGACTCTTGCCCATCGTCGCGGCCAGCTCGACGCAGTCCTGCTCCGCGGTGGACGCGTGCGACAGGTCGAGGGTGGTGTGCGCGTAGCTCTGCTCGGTCGGGTCCCAGCTCGGCGCGTACGCCTGCAGACCCTTGCCCGGCGCCCGCCACGGGTACATGTTCTCGACCGCGAAGATCACGCCGGTCTCCGCCTCCAGCCGCGCGATGCCCTCGACGAAGCCGCGCGCGTACTCCCGCTGCCAGCGGAACGGCGGGTGCACGACGACCACATCGGCGCCGAGGTCCTTGGCCGCCTCCGCGCTGCGCTCGAGCTTGCCCCACGGGTCGGTCCCCCAGACCCGCTGGGTGATCAGCAGGCAGGGCGCGTGGACCGCGAGCACCGGCAGCTGGTGGTAGTCGACGAGGCGCTGGACCGCGTCGATCTGGGTGCTGAGCGGATCGATCCCGACCATCACCTCGACGCCGTCGTACCCGAGCCGGGCGGCCAGTTCGAAGCCGCTGGCGGTGGACTCGGGGTAGACGGAGGCGGTGGACAGGCCGATCTTCGCGGTCGTACGGGGGTTCATTCGTTCACCGGGGTTGCAGCTGGTCGAGCCGGGACAGGATGACGCCTTCACGCAGGGCCCACGGACAGACCTCGAGCGCGGGCAGGTCGAAGAGGTCCATCACGGCGTCCGCGACCAGCGCGCCGGCGGTCAGCTGGGAGGCGCGGCCGGGCGAGACCCCGGGCAGGGCGGCCCGCTCGGCGGCCGACATCTTGGTCAGTTTCGGGATCCACTCGTTCAGATCGTCGCGGTTCAGCGTGCGCGGCACGTACGGCCCGTCGGCGGACGGGGCCGCACCGGCGATCCGGGCCAGCGAACGGAACGTCTTGCTGGTGGCCACGGAACGCTGCGGCTTACCGGCCCGCAGGACCGGACCTGCGACCGCGGCCAGCTCCAGCCGGATCCGGCGCCGCAGCGCCCGGACCTCGTCGCTGTCCGGCGGATCCGTGGTCAGCCCCTCGCGGGTCAGCCGGCCCGCGCCGAGCTGCACCGACTCCGCCACGGTCGGCTGCTCGTCCGACCCGGCCGCGATCTCCAGGGATCCGCCGCCGATGTCGAACACCGCGAGCCGCCCGGACGACCAGCCGAACCACCGCCGGACCGCCAGGAACGTCAACCGGGCCTCGTCCTCACCGGTCAGCACCTCGAGGTCCACACCGGTCTCGTCGCGGACCCGGGCCAGCACCTTCTCGCCGTTCGGCGCCTCGCGGAGCGCGGACGTCGCGAACGAGAGCACCGACTCGCAGCCCTTGTCCTCGGCCAGCACGACGGCTTCCTTGGTGAACGCGATCAGCCCGTCGACCCCGGACTCGGCGATCCGGCCGTCCTGGTCCAGGTGCTCGGCCAGCCGCAGCTCGGTCTTGTGCGAGTACGCCGGCAGCGGCGCGGCGCCACGGTGCGCGTCCACCACGAGCAGATGGACGGTGTTGGATCCCACGTCGAGTACGCCGAGCCGCATACCCTCACGCTACTGGACAACCGCAGCAGCGGTGCATTCACGCATGGGCGGCTTCGGCGCGTACGCTTTTCAGGTGCCTGAGGTTTCTCTCGATTTCCCGCGTGCCTGGGTCGAGTTCACCGACCCCGCCGACCCCGACCAGGTCTTCCGCTGCGACCTGACCTGGCTGACCTCCAACTGGAGCTGCATCTTCGGCGGCGGTTGCCAGGGGATCTACAAGGGCCGTCCGAACGACGGCTGCTGCACCCTCGGCGCGCACTTCTCCGACGCCGACGACGAGAAGCGGGTGAAGAAGTACGTCAAGGAGCTCGGCAAGGAGGACTGGGAGTTCCGCAAGGAGGGCCGCAACAACGGCTGGGTCGAGACCGACGACGAGGGCGAGCGCAAGACCCGGGTCTGGGAGGGCGCCTGCATCTTCCTGAACCGGCCGGGCTTCCCGGGCGGCGCCGGGTGCGCGCTGCACGGGCTGGCGCTGAAGCGCGGCATCCATTTCGTCGAGACCAAACCGGACGTGTGCTGGCAGCTGCCGATCCGGCGGACGTTCCGCGAGGTCGAGCGGCCGGATGGTACGACGTACACCGAGGTCGGCATCGGGGAGTACGACCGCCGCGGCTGGGGTCCGGGCGGGCACGACCTGGACTGGTACTGCACCGGTAACACCGAGGCGCACATCGCCGTCGAGCCGGTGTTCGAGTCCAGCAAGGTGGAGCTGCAGACGCTGATGGGCGTGAAGGCGTACGACGTCCTCGCCGACCTGTGCCGGCAGCGCCTGGAGGCCGCGCGGCCGTTGCTGCCGCACCCCGCCTCGAAATAGCGCCGACACACCCTGGGTGTGTCGGCTGTCGGTGCGAGACGTAACAATGACTGACATGCGTCTGGATCATCTGTCGTACGCGTGCGGACCCGATGGCTGTGCGGCCACGCTCGAGCGGCTGTCCGCGCTGCTCGGCGCCGAGTTCCTGGACGGCGGGGTGCACCCGCGGTTCGGCACCGTCAACCACATTCTGCCGCTGGAGAACGACCGGTACATCGAGGTGGTCGACGTGCTCGACCACCCGGCGTCGGACAAGGCGCCGTTCGGGCAGGCGGTCCGGGCCCGCAAGGAGCTCGGCGGCGGCTGGCTGGGCTGGGTGGTCGCGGTCCGCGACATGGAAGCGATGGAGAAGCGCCTCGGGCGGCAGGCGGTGCCCGGCAACCGGCACCGGCCGGACGGGGTGAACCTGACCTGGCGGCAGATCGGCGTGAAGGGCCTGATCGCGGACCCGCAGCTGCCGTTCTTCATCCATTGGGACGACCTCGCCGAGCACCCGTCGATCGGCGGCAAGGACCTCGAGCTCACCGGCCTGGAGATCGCCGGCGACCCGTCCCGGGTGACCGACTGGATCGGACACCCCGCCGACCATCTGCTCGACGACCTCGACGTCACCTGGGCCGGCCCGAACGGTCAGCCCGGCCTGGTCGCGGCCACCTTCAGCACGCCGAACGGCCCGGTCCGCATCTGACTCAGTGGAGCTGTTCCAGGTCGGCCAGGGAGGTTTCCAGGTGGCCGAGCAGGCGCTGCAGGTGCGGGACGGTGCGGCGGCAGCCGACCAGGCCGAAGTGCAGCTCGTGCGCGTAGCTGGTGACGCTGATGTTCAGCGCCTGGCCGTTCAGGACGATGCTCGCGGGATACATCCCGAGCAGGCGTGAGCCGTTCCAGTAGAGCGGGCTGTCGGCGGGGCCTGGCACGTTCGAGATGACCACGTTGTACGGCGGCGTCGTGCGGCCGGCCACGCCGGGAAGGATCGCGGCAGGACCGGCGACGCCGAAGCCCAGCGCGCCGACGATCAGGTTCTGCAGCGGGCTGAGGCCGGACAGGACGCGCTTGGCGTGCGCGGTCGACGCCATGATCCGGTGGATCCGGCGCTCGGGGACGGCCTCGTCGGTGGCGAGGTCGGCGATCAGGGTGGCGAGCGAGTTACCGCCGCCGGGGGCGTCGTCCTTGGTCCGCAGGGAGACCGGCACCATCGCCGTCAGCCCTTTGTCCGGCAGGGCGTTCTGCTCGAGCAGATAGTTGCGCAGGGCCCCGGAACACATCGCCAGCAGGACGTCGTTGAGCGTCGCGCCGGTGATCGCCCGGACCTTCTCCAGCCGCTCGATCGGCCACGACTGCGCCGCGAACCGGCGCGCGCCGGTGATCGGCTGGTTGAAAATCGTCCGCGGCGCCTGGAACGGCACCGTCGACTCCAGCAGCCCTTTGAGCCCGGCGGCGGGGAGTCCGGCCAGTTCCGCCAGCAGGTGCCCGGCGGCGCCGGCTCGCTGCGCAGCGGCACCGAGCGTGCGCCCAGGCACGCGACCGAGTGCGGCAAGCAACCCCGCAGGAGTAGGCAGCCCGCCGAACGCCCCTCCCGTGGCAGCACCGAGCCCGGGGCCGGCGGCACCAGGCGCGACCCCGTAGCCGACCCTCGACCCGGCGCCTTCGCCGCGGACCGGCTTGTCTCCCCCGGCCGGCAGGGCGTAGGTGGCCGGCATACCTGTGCGGGTCGGGTCGGTGGTGACGGTGTCCTGCATCCAGCGCAGTGCGGTGACGCCGTCGATCATCGAGTGGTGGATCTTGCTGTAGATCGCGAACCGGCGGCTCTCGACGCCGTCGATCAGGTGCATCTCCCACAGCGGGCGGTGCCGGTCGAGGAGGGTTCCGTGCAGGCGGCCGGTGAGTTCGAACAGCTCGCGGAACCGTCCGGGCCGCGGCAGCGCGGACAGCCGGACGTGGTACTCCAGGTCGATCTCGTCGTCGGTCTCCCAGGACCAGTAGCCGAGGTCGACGGGCCGGTTCCGCACCCGGCGCGCGAACAGCGGGTTGACCTCCGGCGCCGCCACGATCTCGTGGTACAGCCGCGACACGAAGTCCCGCGACGACTCCGGGAACACATGGTCCCGCCCGGCCCCCTCGGGAAGCTCGAACAGCATCAGCCCGCCGACATGCATCGGCTGCTCCCGGGTCTCCCCGCCAAGGAACATCGCATCCAGCGGCCCCACCGCGGTCATGCGCGCCTCCGCTTCCCGACCCGGCCTTCCTGGCAATCCTTGGTCAGGGTCGGCCGGGTCGTCTACCCCAGCTAACAGGGCTAACGGAGATTTTGTTATCCCCTCAGCTATCGAGGGGGCGGTAGTTCACACCGAGCCGCTCGATCCGGGCCAGGTGCGGGCGGAGCCGGCCGAGGAACTCGGCGTACGAGACCTTCGGGGAGCCCCAGGCGCGTTCGGCGAAGGCGGACAGCCGGGGCAGCAGCATGTAGCCGACCTGCTCCGGCCCCTCCATGTACTCGGTCCAGATCTGGCACTGGGTGCCGATGACCAGCGCCTTCTCCGCGTCGGACAGCGCCGCCGGGACCACCTCGAAGTCGTACACCTTCTCCAGCGGGATGTTGCCGCCGATCGCGAGCGGCTCGGTCGCGGGGTCGCCCTGGTAGTAGTCGAAGTACACCGACTCGCACGGAGCCATCACGACCTGGTGCCCGGCCTTCGCCGCGACCTCGCCGCGCTGGGCGCTCCGCCACGCCATGATGACCGCGTCCTTCGGGCAGTCGGTCTCGACCATCTCGTCCCACCCGACCAGCCGGCGGCCCTCCTCGGCCAGGACCTCCGCGACCTGCGCGGTGAACCAGCCCTGCAGTTGCCCCGGCTCGTCCAGCCCCAGCTCGGCCTGCCGCTTCTGCGCCTCGTCCGACTCGGCCCACTGCACCGACGGGCACTCGTCCCCGCCCAGGTGGACGTACTCGCCGGGGAAGATGTCCAGCACCTCACGCAGCACGGTCTTCACGAACTCGACCGTCGCGTCGTTGACGTTCAGCACGTCGTCGCTGATCCCCCAGACCTGCCGCACGGACAGCTGCTGGTCGGGATGGTTGCCCAGCTCGGGGTACGCCGCGATCGCGGCCTGCATGTGCCCCGGCAGGTCGATCTCGGGGACGACGGTGATGCCACGCTCCGCGGCGTACGCGACGATCTCGCGGAGGTCGGCCTTGGTGTAGAACCCGCCGTGCCGCGTCCCGTCGTACTCGAACTCGGTCTGGCCGTGCGACATCCTGCCGACCATGCTCTCGGCCCGCCAGGCACCGACCTCGGTGAGCCGCGGGTAGGCCTCGATCTCGACCCGCCAGCCCTGGTCGTCGGTGAGGTGGAAGTGCAGCACGTTCAGGCGGTGCAGGGCGAGGACGTCGATGATCTGGAGCACGAACTCCTTGGGCATGAAGTGCCGCGCGACGTCGAGCATCATGCCGCGCCAGCCGAACCGCGGCGCGTCCGCGACGTGCGCCAGCGGTACGGCGACCTGCCCGCCGTCGGCCGGCTCGGCGGCCTCGACGAGCTGGGCGTACGTCGTCTCGGCGTGCCGCAGCGCGTCCTCGGAGCCGGCCGTCAGCCGGGCGCCCTCGCCGGTGATCTCGATCCGGTACTCGGCGGCGCCGAGGTTCCCGACGACGTCCCGGACGGCCTCGCCGAGCGGGTCGGCGGTCACCCAGCGGCCGTCGTGGACGGTGAGTTCGCGCGGGGCAGGAACGATCGCGATGTCGGACATCCGGACTCCAGGGGGAAGCAGCGCGGGTCGATTTATGTCAGGACGATCCTATAAGCGGCTTCCCTGTCAGGTTCATGAGAGGGTTTGCCCGTGACGAGCGAGCAGCAGCGGACAACTCTCCGGGTCCTGGTGGCGAGCAACGCGCTCGGCGGCGTCGCGACAGCCAGCGGTTTCGCGGTAGCCGCGCTGCTGGCGGAGAACGTCTCCGGCTCGACGTCACTCGCGGGCCTGGTCGCCACCTCGACCACGCTGGGCGCAGCCGTCCTGGCCGTCCCCCTGGCCGGCCTTGCCCGCACCTCCGGTCGAAGGGTCTCGCTGTCGCTCGGCTACCTCATCGCGTTCGTCGGCGCCGCGCTCACGATCGTCGCCGCGCAGATCGGTTCGCTCGCGCTGCTGCTGGCCGCCGGCTGTCTGTTCGGCAGCGGCTCGGCTTCCAACCTGCAGTCCCGGTACGCCGCAACCGACAACGCGGAGCCCAGCCGGATCGCCAGGTCGCTCGGACTGGTCGTGTGGGCAACCACGATCGGAGTCATCGTCGGACCGAACCTGACCGGTGTCGGCGGCTCGGTCGGGACGTCGCTCGGCATCCTGGCGCTGGCCGGGCCGTACGTGTTCTCGGTCGTCGCCTTCGGCCTCAGCTCAGCCACGGTGTGGGTCGGGCTGCGCAGCCAGGTGCGGCCCGCCAAGGTGGAGCGTCAGCCCCTCGGGGACACGTTCCGCCAGGTGTTGAGCATCCCGCACGCGCGGCTGGGCCTGCTGGCGATCGCGACGGCGCATGCGGTGATGGTCGGCGTGATGTCGATGACCTCGGTGCACCTGCGGCACCACGGCGCCTCGCTGACCATCGTCGGCTTCGTCATCAGCGGTCACGTGGCCGGCATGTACGCCCTGTCGCCGCTGACCGGCTGGCTGGCGGACCGGCTCGGCCGGATCCCCACGATCGGCATCGGCCTCGGCGTACTGGCCGTGGCGATGATGCTGGCCGCGGTCGCGCCGGACGATGCGCATGCGCTGACCGGACTCGCGTTGTTCACGCTGGGCCTCGGCTGGTCGGCCTGCCTGGTCGCCGGGTCGACGCTGCTGTCGCGGTCGGTCCCGGACGACATCCGTACGTCGGCACAGGGCCTGTCGGACCTCACCATGGGCGTCCTGGCTTCCCTTTCGGGCACGGCTGCCGGCCCGGTCCTCGCCTATCTCGGCTTCCACTGGCTGGCGGTCTTCTGCGGCATCCTGCTCGTTCCCGCCGCCGTGCTCGCCGCGACCACCAAACAGGCAATGGCTAGGGTCTAGCGGTGTGAGCATCGCGGAAGGCGGGATCCCGAGCCCGAACATCTGGCACCACCCGAAGGTGTACGAGGTCGAGAACCGCGCGGTCGACCCGAACGGCGTGATCGAACCGGCGATGCGGGCGATCCGCGACTGGGCCGGCGCGACCGTGCTCGACATCGGCTGCGGCACGGGCTTCCACCTGCCGATGTTCGCGGCGACCGCCGCACGCGTGATCGGCGTCGAGCCGCACGGAGCACTCGCCGACGCGGCCCGGCGGCGGACGAACGCGCTGCCGAACGTCGACGTACGGCAGGGTACGGCGCAACGCCTGCCGGTGCCGGACTCGTCGATCGACGTGATGCACGCGCGCTGGGCGTACTTCTTCGGGCCGGGCTGCGAGCCCGGGCTGGCCGAGCTGGACCGGGTGATGCGCCGCGGCGGGACCGCGTTCGTGATCGACAACGACGGGAGCCGTTCGACGTTCGGCGAGTGGTTCAGGACGTCGTATCCGATGATCAAGCCGCCGGAGGTGGAGCGCTTCTGGGCGGACCGCGGCTGGCACCGGACGGCGCTCGACATGGGCTGGCGGTTCGAGACCCGCGCCGACCTGGAGGCGGTGGTGAAGATCGAGTTCACCCCGAAGGACGCCCGGCGGATCCTCGCGTCGCACACGGGCGTCGAGGTCGACTACGCGATCAACCTCTGGAGCCGGAGCTTCTGACGACACTCGGGCGCCTGCGCACGGACCTCGCAGCCTCATAGGGTTGACGAACCACTCGACGGGGCTTTCTGGGGAGGCGCCAGGCACGGATGGACGGACTGCTGCTCGAACGGGTGCCTGGGTTGCCGGAAAGGCTCCGGGTCGACGTCGGTGAGCAGCGTGCGGTGGTGGTGCCTCAGGCAACCGACCGTCGCAGGCTGGCCGACGTCGTGTCCGGACTGGACGAACCACCGCCCGGAGCGCTGGTCCTGGCCGGCGGGGCGGTCCGGCTGGTGCCCGCGGAAGGCGGTCTGCTCCCCCACCTCACAGTGCTCGACAACGTGATGCACGGACACCGCACCTCGCAGCAGGTCACCAAACAAGCTGCCCGGGAAGCGAGTCTGGTCAAGGCCGTCGGCTGCGGTCTCGAGGACGTGCTGGACCGCTACCCGTACGAGATCACGCCCGGCCGTCGCCGACTGGCCGGAGTGGCCCGCGCGCTCGGCGCGTACCCCCGCGCGATCGTGCTGGAGGACGCGAACGGCCTGCCTACCTGGGGATCCCTGCTGTCGCTGCGGCCCAACCCCGACCTCGCCTCAGCCGCTCTGCTGCTCATCACGACCAGCGCGGCCCGTACGGCGGGATTCATCGATGCCGAGTAGCCGCAGAGTGTTCCTGGGGGCAGCGGCAACGCTTCTGCTGACCGGATGTTCGAGCGACGTACTGGGACTGCGGCGCGCGGTCCGGGTCGCGGTCAGCTGGAGCGGCGAGGAGCTGCGCGCGTTTCACACGGTGCTGGACGGCCTGGGTGCGTTGGACTACCCGGTCGAGGTCGTGCCGCTCGGCGACGACATCTCCACCGCCTTCGGCGCCCGCTCCACCCGCAGGCCGGACATCGTCATGCTGCCGCAGCCAGGTCTGGTCCCGCGGCACCTGGCCGACCTGGAGCCGGTCCCCGACGACATCGCACAGCTCGGCCGCGCACGCCTCTGGAAAGAGCTCCTGGTCCATGAGGGAACGACGTACGGCGTGCCGTTCAAGACGGCGCACAAGTCAGCGGTCTGGTACCGGCCGTCGGTGTTCCGCCGGGCAGGCGTCGAACCGCCGCGGCTGTGGAGCGAGTGGCTGACGCTGAACCAGACACTGACCAAGGCCGGTGTCACACCGTTGTCGCTGGCCGCAGGTGACGGATGGGTGCTGACGGACTTCTTGGAAAACATCCTGTTGGGTATCGCGCCGTCCGTGTACGCCGGACTCGCGACAGCTACCGACCCGCGTCCGTCGCAACACCCGGAGGTCGCAGCGGCGCTTCGGTTGCTGGGCACGATGTGGTCGGCACCCGGTGTCCTGGCCGGCGGTGTGAAGGAGTCGCTCGTCCAGCAGTTCCCGGATGCGCTGGTGGAGGTCTTCGGGCATCGCAGGGCCGCCATGGTGCTCGCATCTGACTTCGCCGAGCCGGTGGTGCGCTCGTTCGCCGCAGACCCTGACGACATAGGGCTTTTCACGTTCCCTCCCATGACTGCAGGAGCTGCCGCCCCTGTGGTCGTCGGAGGTGACGTGATGGTGCTGCCGAAGCCGACCACGGAGGACGCCCGCGACCTGGTCCGCCGGCTGTCCGCGCCGACCGCGGCAGACCCCTGGATCGCGGAGGGCGGGTTCCTGGTCGACGGCCGCACCAGCGGGTACTCCCCCGAGCTCACTCGGCTGGCAGAGCAGCTGACCAAGCCCGGCGAGCAACTGCGGTTCGACCTGTCCGACCAGCTCGGGCGCATCGGCGACATCAACGGTCTGTGGCGCGTCCTGACCGACTTCCTGATCGCGGTCGGCCGGCCCGGGGCCGTCGTACCGGACGCGGTGGACGACGCGATGGCCGAGCTGCGGAAGGTGGAGGAGAGCTGATGGGCCTGCACACCAACGGCCTGTCACTCGAGGTCGTCGGCCGGGAGATCACCGGCCGGCCGGTCCAAGGCAAGCCGCGCCGTCCCGCCGGCCCGTACCTCTTGGGGCTGCCGGCGTTGTTGCTGAGCTGTCTGCTGCTGATACCGATCGGCGTGACCGTGGTGACGGCGTTCCGAACCGACGGCGGGTTCGGCCTCGGCAACTTCGCGGTGATGGGTGACCCGTCCGCTTTGCATGCCGTGGGCAACAGCCTGTTGTGGATGCTGGTCGCGTTCGGGACGGTGGGCGTCGGGTTCCTCCTGGCCTTGTTGAGCTATCGGCTCCCGGCGGTCACGACGTTCCTCCAGCCCGCGCTGGTCATTCCGTTCGCCGTGTCGATCCTGGTGTCCGGTGCGACCTTCCGGCTGATCTTCGACCCGACTCCGGAGCGCGGGACCATCACGGCCGTCGCGACCCGGCTGTTCGGCTCCAGCCCGGTGTGGTTGGGCCCCGGTCTGTTCTGGCTGGTCCTGGTGTCGGCGTTCGGCTGGACATGGCTCGGGTACGTCGTCTCGCTGTTTCGCGCCGGCCTGGACGCGATCCCCGACGACGTGACCCGCGCGATCACCGCTGAAGGCGTGCGCGGCTGGCGACGGGTCCGGGCGTTGGAGATTCCGCTGCTGCGTCCCATCACCGGGGTGATCACGCTGACGCTGGTCATCGCGGCGGTGCGGGTGTTCGACCTCGTGCTCATCGTCGTACCGGGTTCCATGCAGAGGTCGGCCGACGTGCTGGGGCTGAACTGGTGGCGGGCCACCACGACAGGCGGCGATTCCGGGCGTACGGCGGCCCTCGGCGTCGTCCTGTTCGCGATCGTCGCGGCGGTCGGGCTGATCGGCGTCCGCGGGCTGCGGCGGCGCCGGTGGGCGATGCCGGTGACCGTCGTACGGCCGGATCCGTCGCTGGGGCGTCCCAAGCCCACCAGGGTGGTACGGCGGTTCGGGTGGTTCATCGGGTTCGCTGTCGCGCTGGTGTGGATCTTTCCGGCCGTCGTGCTCGTCGCCACGGCGTTGCACTCGCCACGGGAGGCAGGGCTCCACGGCTGGTGGTCGTTCTCGGGGCTCGGGTTCTCGTCGTTCGGAGCAGCGGCGAACGTCGGGCTGTTCCGGGCACTGCTGTCCACGCTGGTCATCGCGGCCGCGGCGACTGCGGTCCTGCTCGTGATCGCCGTACCGACGGCCTATCTGGTCGCGTGGGGCGGTCTGCCGACGCGGCTTGGGCGGATCGCGATGGGCGTGTTCGTCGTACTGGCCGTGACACCGGTGCAGATGTACGCCGCACCGCTGCGGGACGCGATCGACACGGCCGGCCTGGCTGGGTCCCGGGTCGCGCTGGCCCTGGTACATGCGGCTGCTGGTCTGCCGTTCGCCGTACTGCTGTTGAGGTCCGCCTTCGCGTCTGCACCACCCGCACTGGTGTCGGAGGCGTTGCAGGGTCCTGCGCGTCAAAGCGCGGTACTGGCGACTGTGCAGCGGACGTACCGCCCCGCACTGGTTGCTGTTGCGGTGCTGGAGTTCGCGCTGGTGTGGAACGACTTCATCGTCGGGTTCCTGATCAGCGGCCCGGGCACGACGCCGCTGTCGCTGGTGCTGTGGGGTGAGGCGCGACAGTTCTCCACGTCGAGCGGACCGGTCGCCGCAGCGGCTGTCGTCGCGTCGGTAGTGCCTGTGGTGCTGATGCTGACGTTCTGGCGGATCGTCGTCCGCGGGCTGACGACAGGGAGCCGGCCATGAGCGAGGAGGAGAAGGCTCCGGACCAGCGGGACGAGGAGCCGTCGCGGATCCAGGTGTTCTTCCTGTTCGTCGGCGGTGTCGTGTCCGGCGTACTGACCGATCTCGTCTCACAACTGCTCAGCCAGAGCTTCGGCCAGCGCGGCATCGTGCAGTGGGTCGGCTACTCCGTGGCCGGCCTGCTCGTGCTCGTCGCCTTCGCTCTGTGGCGCTGGCGGTCCCGGATCGTTCGACGGCGTTTGCAGGGTGTGACCCCGCTGCACGCGGCCGCCGAAGAGGCCGAGCAGTGGATGATCGCGCTCGGGGCCGACGCCGGCGGCATGGCCGCGGCCGAGTGGTTCACGCTGCACGAGGACGGGCTGCGTGAGCTGCTCGCCAACGAGAAGGCGCAGAACGCGGCCGTCGACGACTTCGCCCGGATCTGCGACGCCCTCGAGGCCTGGTACGTACGACGTCCCGATCCGGACGCGCTGCTCCAACTGAGCGAGCTCCTGACCACGACCGCCGAGTCGAGTGGTCGCCGCGGTCTCGCCGAGCTGGCAGCGGCGCGCGCCGCGACGGCGTACCGGATGCTGGGCGACCTGGACGCGGCCACCACCCGCCTGGGCGTCTCGAGCAACATCGCCGCCCACGGCCGTACGGCGGCCGCGCTGAAGATGCGACGCCAGGTCGAACGAGCCCTGCTGCACCTGGCGCGCGCCGATCGCGCACCGGCCGGGAGCGACCGCGACGAAGCCGTCCTGAACGCCCGCGACCGGCTCGACGACGCACGGCTGACCCGACCCGGTCCGGACCTCGCGGCAGACGTGGCGATCGCCATCAACCTCGCCGTCGTCCACCTGTACCAGTACCACGGCGAGGGCGCCCTGGAACAGCTGCGGCCGGCCCTCGCGCGCGCGACCGCGGCCGGCGACCTGAGCGGCCAGGCGCACGCGCTGGAGCTGATGGGCGTGGTCGCGTGGATGCGGCGCAACCCGCACGAGGCCGGCAGTCGGTGGGAGCACGCCGCCCACCTGTACGCCGAGGTCGACGAGCGCGACGGCCACGCCCGCTGCCTGCAGCACCTCGGCTCCGCGGCCGTGATCGCGGGCGACCTGGACACGGCCCTCGACCTG
Source organism: Kribbella sp. NPDC004138 (assembly GCF_053603655.1). Taxonomy (NCBI): domain Bacteria; kingdom Bacillati; phylum Actinomycetota; class Actinomycetes; order Propionibacteriales; family Kribbellaceae; genus Kribbella; species Kribbella sp. NPDC004138. The sequence continues at coordinate 218,597 of NZ_JBSGFZ010000010.1, read as the reverse complement.
CTCGAACAGAGCTCGATGCTGCGGACGTCGGAGAGCGAGATCCTGACCAAGTACCTCGACGCGGCCCGCCGTACCTCGGAGCTGCCGGTCGTCCCCGACGACCCGCCCCGCCGGACGCCGCGCACCTGGTTGCGCCGCGCCCTGAGACGTTTTGTCGGCGGGCTCAAATAGGTTGGTCGCATGGCGAAGGCGGCGACTCAGGCGAAGAGCAAGGCGGCGTACGCGTGCTCCGAGTGCGGTTGGACCTCGGCGCGCTGGATCGGCCGGTGCGGCGAGTGCCAGGCCTGGGGCACGGTCGCCGAGATCGGTGCGCCGAAGGCCGCCCGGATCACCGCCGGCCCGGTGACGTCGCCGGCGATGCCGATCGCCAAGGTGTCCGCGATCGAGGCCGAGTCCCGGCCGACCGGGATCGGCGAGCTCGACCGGGTGCTCGGCGGCGGTGTCGTGCCGGGCGCCGTGATCCTGCTCGCCGGTGAGCCGGGCGTCGGCAAGTCCACCCTGCTGCTGGAGGTCGCGGCGCAGTCGGCCCGCGGCGGCCAGCGCACGCTCTACGTGTCCGGCGAGGAGTCGGCCGCGCAGGTGCGGCTCCGGGCCGGGCGGACCGACGCGCTCGTCGACGACCTGTTCCTGGCCGCCGAGACCGACCTGGGTGCGGTGGTCGGCCAGGTCGACGCGGTCGAGCCGTCGTTCCTGGTGATCGACTCGGTGCAGACCATGGCGCACCCGGAGGTCGACGGCGCACCGGGCGGCGTGACGCAGGTCCGCGAGGTCACCGGCGCGCTCGTCCGGCTCGCGAAGGAGCGGCACATCGCGGTCGTGCTGGTCGGCCACGTCACGAAGGAGGGCGCGATCGCCGGCCCGCGGATGCTCGAGCACCTGGTCGACGTGGTGCTCGCGTTCGACGGCGACCGGCACTCCGGGTTCCGGATGGTGCGCGCCACCAAGAACCGGTTCGGCCCGTCGGACGAGGTCGGCTGCTTCGACATGGTCGACACCGGCATCGTCGAGGTCACCGACCCGACCGGGTTGTTCGTCTCCGAGCATGCCGAGCCGGTGGCCGGCACCTGCGTGACGGTGATGATGGAGGGCCGCCGGCCGCTGCTGGCCGAGGTGCAGGCCCTGGTCGGCCCGTCCGCCGCGCCGCAGCCGCGCCGGACCACGTCCGGGCTGGAGTCGTCCCGGGTCGCGATGGTGCTCGCCGTGCTCGGCAACCGGGCCGGCCTGAAGCTGGCCGACCAGGAGGTCTACGTGGCCACCGTCGGCGGCGTGAAGATCACCGAGCCGGTCGCGGACCTGTCGGTCGCGATCGCGGTCGCGTCCTCGGTGATGGACAAACCGATCCATCCCGGCCTGGTGGCGATCGGCGAGGTCGGCCTGGCCGGTGAGGTGCGGCGCGTCGGCGGCCTGGAGAAGCGGCTCGCGGAAGCGGCCCGGCTCGGGTTCACCAAGGCGATCGTCCCCGCCGACATCCCGAACCGGAGCAAGGACGTGAAGCCGATGGACATCCAGAAGAAGTACGGCCTGCGCACCTTCGCGGCCCCGGATATCCGCTCCGCCCTGATGGCCGCGGGTCTCGCCTGACGCCCCTGTGGTGCGCGCCACAGGTGAGACGGGGGATCACCAGCCGCTGGTCCGGGAACGTACGCTGGGGGCGCCCCTCGCCGGGTTCAGTGTGGAGCACCGGCGTACGTCGATGACCACAGGAGACCTGATGACCGGATCCAGAGTTGTCGCGCTCGGCCACTACCAGCCGGAACGGGTGCTCACCAACGACGAGCTCGCGACCATGGTCGAGACCAACGACGAGTGGATCCAGAGCCGGGTCGGCATCCGCGAGCGCCGGATCGCGGCCCCGGACGAGCAGGTCGACGAGATGGCCTGGCGCGCCGCCGACAAGGCGATCGCGAACGCCGGCCTGGACGTCGCCGAGATCGACTACGTCGTGGTCGCCACCTGCACCGCGATCGACCGGTCGCCGAACATCGCGGCCCGGGTCGCCGCCCGGCTCGGCCTCGGCAACCCGGCCGCCATCGACGTGAACACCGCGTGCTCGGGCTTCGCGTACGCGCTGGCCACCGCCGACCAGGCGATCCGGGCCGGCGCCGCCTCGAAGGCGCTGGTGATCGGCGTCGAGAAGCTCAGCGACTGGACCGACTGGACCGACCGCACCACCTGCGTGCTGATCGGCGACGGCGCGGGCGCCGCGGTCCTGGTCGCCGACGAGGACCCGGGCGTCGGTCCGGTGGTCTGGGGTTCGGTCCCGGAGATGTCCGACGCGGTCCGCATCGAAGGGCGCGAGGGCCCGTTCCAGCAGGAGGGTCTGAGCGTCTTCCGCTGGGCCACCACGCAGCTGCCGGAGATCGCCAAGCAGGTCTGCGAGAAGGCCGGCCTGAAGCCGGAGGAGCTCGGCGGCGTCGTCCTGCACCAGGCCAACCTGCGGATCATCGAGCCGCTCGCCAAGCGCCTCGGCGCGGTCAACGCGGTGGTCGCCAAGGACGTCGTGGAGTCCGGCAACACCTCGGCCGCGAGCATCCCGATCGCGTTGTCGAAACTGGTCGAGAAGCGCGAGATCCCGTCCGGCGCGCCGGTACTGCTGTTCGGATTCGGCGGCGGCCTGTCGTACGCCGGTCAGGTCATCCGCTGCCCCTGACGTGACAGGCGTCGGCCCTCCGACGCCCGGTCCACGCGGGAAACAGGGACTGCACGGTCCGATGCACGGGCGGGTGCACGCGCATTCGCGGCCGCTCGCCGATCGGCGGCGGCCGGACCGGACGAGCCTGCGGATATCGGCGCGTCGGCACGCGCCGGACCGCATAGACTCAGGTTCCGTGGCGGCGAACACGGACAAGAACAGCACCGGCGCCCGGCTCCGCGCGACGCTCGCGGCAGTGGCGCCCGGTACCGAACTACGCGAAGGCCTGGAACGGATCCTGCGCGGCCGGACCGGCGCGCTGATCGTGCTCGGACACGACAAGGCCGTGGACGCGATCTCCACCGGCGGCTTCGAGATCGACGTCGAGTTCACCGCGACCGGGTTGCGCGAGCTCAGCAAGATGGACGGCGCGATCGTCCTGGACCGGGACGCCACCCGGCTGATCCAGGCGGCCGTGCACCTGATGCCGGACCCGTCGATCGTCACCCAGGAGACCGGCACCCGGCACCGCACCGCGGACCGCGTCGCGCGGCAGACCGGGTTCCCGGTGATCTCGGTGTCGCAGTCGATGCACATCATCGCGCTGTACGTCGACGACCAGCGGTACGTGCTCGAGGACTCCGGCGCGATCCTGTCCCGCGCCAACCAGGCCCTGGCCACCCTCGAGCGCTACAAGCTGCGCCTCGACGAGGTGTCCGGCACCCTGTCCGCGCTCGAGATCGAGGACCTGGTCACGGTCCGGGACGTGGCCGCGGTCGCGCAGCGGCTGGAGATGGTCCGCCGGATCGCCACCGAGATCGACGGGTACGTCGTCGAGCTCGGCACCGACGGCCGGCTGCTCACCCTGCAGCTCAACGAACTCGTGGCGGGCGTGGCCGGTGAACGTGAGCTGGTCGTCCGCGACTACCTGCCGCCGGCCACGGGTCGCCGGCCGAAGACCGCGGACGACGTCCTGCTCGAGCTGGACGCCGTGAGCCCGACCGACCTGCTGGACATCGGCCAGGTCGCCCGGGCGCTGCAGCTCGGCGGCGCCGAGCAGCTGGACGCGGCGGTCACCCCGCGCGGCTACCGCCTGCTGGCCAAGGTGCCGCGGCTGCCGGGCGCCGTGATCGACCGGCTGATCGACCACTTCGGCCACCTCCAGAAGTTGCTCGCGGCAAGCATCGACGACCTGCAGACGGTCGAGGGCGTCGGCGAGAACCGGGCCCGCACGGTCCGCGAGGGCCTGTCCCGGCTGGCCGAGTCCAGCATCTTGGAGCGCTACGTTTAGGTCCTAGCCACTGACGGTCACTCGACGCCTCCGGTTCGTGAAGAACCGGGGGCGTCTTGCATTCCTGCCCGCGGCGGCGAATACTCCACATGGAACATTCCGTTTGGAGGATAATGCCCGAGCTGACTCCGTTGGCGATCTCCGTGCTGGCGCTGCTGAACGAGCGGCCGATGCACGCGTACGAGATGTACCAACTGCTGCTGAGCCGCCACAACAACCGGATCGTCAAGGTCCGGCCCGGCTCGCTCTACCACACGGTCGAGCGGCTGGCCGGGCAGCAGTACGTCCGCGCGACCGGCACCGAGCGCGCCGGGAACCGCCCGGAACGGACGACGTACGAGATCACCCCGGAGGGGAACGCGGCGCTCACCCGCCGGGTGGAGAGCGGGCTGGAGAGCTTCGTCTACGAATACCCGCTGTTCCCGGTGGTACTGAGCGAGGCACACAACCTGGAGGCCGACGACGCGGTGCTGCGGCTGCGCCGGCGGGTCGAGGACCTGGACCGCTGGCTGGCCGATGTCGACGAGGCGATCGGCCTCGCGCGGTCCTCCGGCGTACCGGAGCGGTACTGGATGGCCGCGGACTACGTCCGGGGCCAGATCGCGGCCGAGCGCGAGTGGCTCGCCGGCACCGTCGAACGCATCGAGAGCAAGGACTTGGAATGGCTATCCCGCAAGACTCAGTGAAGCCCGAAATCCGGCCGTGGCCGGCGTTGTGGGCGCTGGTGCTCGGCTTCTTCATGATCCTGGTCGACTCCACCATCGTCTCGGTCGCGACCCCGGCGATCCTCGAGGACTTCGGCTCCGACGTCGGCACGGTCGTCTGGGTCACCAGCGCGTACCTGCTCGCGTACGCCGTACCGCTGCTGATCACCGGCCGGCTGGGCGACCGGGTCGGCCCGAAGAAGCTGTACCTGACCGGGCTGGCGCTGTTCACGCTGGCGTCGGTGTGGTGCGGCCTGACGAACACCATCGAGCTGCTGATCGTGGCCCGCGTGTTCCAGGGCCTCGGCGCCTCGATGATGACGCCGCAGACGATGGCGGTGATCACCCGGATCTTCCCGCCGGACCAGCGCGGCCGGGCGATGAGCCTGTGGGGCGCGACCGCCGGCGTCGCCACCCTGGTCGGCCCGATCCTCGGCGGCGTACTCGTCGACAGCCTCGGCTGGCAGTGGATCTTCTTCATCAACGCGCCGGTCGGTGTGGTCGGGTTCGTGCTGGCGATGCGCCTGGTGCCGGACCTGCCGACGCACGAGCACAAGTTCGACCTGATCGGCGTCGTGCTCAGCGCGGTCGGGTTGTTCCTGCTGGTGTTCGGCATCCAGGAGGGGCAGAAGTACGACTGGGGCCAGATCAAGGGCCCGATCACGGTGTGGTCGCTGATCATCGCCGGGCTGGTCGTCCTGGCGGCCTTCGTGTTCTGGCAGTCCCGCACCCGGGGCGAGCCGCTGCTCCCGCTCGGCCTCTTCAAGGACCGGAACTTCTCGCTGGCGAACGTCGCGATCACCACGGTCGGGTTCGCGATCACGGCGATGGCGTTCCCGTTGATGCTGTGGGCACAGGCGGTTCGCGGCCTGACCCCCACCCGGTCGGCGCTGCTGCTGGTCCCGATGGCGGTCATCTCGGGTGCGCTGGCGCCGTTCGTCGGGCGGCTGGTCGACCGGACGCCGCCGCGGTTCATCGCCGGGTTCGGGCTGCTGTGCTGCTCGACGTCGCTGTTCTGGATGAGCCAGGTGATCGAGCCCGACATGCCGATCTGGGAACTGCTGCTGCCGATCGCGCTGCTGGGTGTCGCCAACGGCTTCATGTGGGCGCCGATCGGTACGACGGCCACGCGGAACCTCCCGCTGCACCAGGCCGGCGCCGGGGCCGGCGTCTACAACACGACCCGGCAGGTCGGCGCGGTGCTGGGCAGCGCGAGCATCGCCGTACTGATGGAGTCGCGGCTGGCGCACAACCTGCCGGCGGCGGTCGGCGGGACACCCGCGGGCGAAGGGTTCTCGGCCGGACAGCTGCCCGCGATCATCCGGCCCGGGTTCAGCGACGCGATGGCACAGTCACTGGTGCTGCCGGCACTCGTGCTGCTGATCGGCCTGGCCGCCGCATTGATGTTCACCGCGCCCAGCCACCTGAAGAAGCAGCCCGCCGAGTCGGCCCAGCCGGCTGATCAGACCACCTGAAACGCCTGCAGGCTCGACAAGCGGCCGTCGTACTCGGCCTTGACGACATAGGTTCCGGGCTTGGCGACCGGTTGACCCGGCAGACAGCCAGGCCTGGACCGACGTCCGTTCCAGGGCACGGTGACGGCCGCTTGTTTGCCCTTGGCAACGACGAGGGTGGCGGTCTGGATCACCTTGTCGCACTGGGTTGTGCTCCAGATCAGGTCCTGGCCGGACGTCACCGTGACCGTCAGCTTGTCGGCGTTGACGGTCGCCTTGCAGCCCTCGTCGACCGGGTTCAGCTGGACGACGAAGTTCAGCACCGAGCCGGAGACGATCTTCCGGTTCGCGGGCAGGGCCGCGACGGTCAGGTCCGAGCCCTCACAGGGCTGGTCGCCGCGCGGCGTGGTCTTCGTCGGCTTCGGCGTCGGGGACGCCGTCGTCGTCCCGGACCCCGTGCTCTGCCCGGTGCTCTGCCCGGTGCTCGGGGTCGGCGTCGGGGTGGAGACCGGCGCGGCGCCGGTCGGGTTCGGTTGCGGGTCCGACGAGGCGGCGTTCTTGGTGTCGTCGCCACCGCCGGCGAACAGCCGGGAGATCAGGATGACAAGGACGACGACGACCGCGAGCACAAGTCCGCGCCGGAACCAGTAGACGCTGGCGGGCAGGTGCCCGACCGGACGGAGCAGGCTGCTCATAAGCGCACTCTAATATCGGCCTTGTGCAGGACCACTCAGGCTCGCCGTTGGCCATCCATGACCCAGTGCTGAGCTGGTACGACGCGAACGCGCGGGATCTGCCGTGGCGGGAGCCCAGCGCCGGCGCGTGGGCCGTGATGGTCAGCGAGTTCATGCTGCAGCAGACACCGGTGAACCGGGTGCTGCCGGCGTACCGGCGCTGGCTGGAGCGGTGGCCGAAGCCGGTGGACCTGGCCGCAGAGGCTCCTGGTGAGGCTGTGCGGGCCTGGGACCGGCTCGGGTACCCCAGGCGCGCCCTGCGCCTGCACGCGGCCGCTCAGGCGATTGTGGAGCGTCACGGCGGTGAAGTGCCGGACGACCACGACGCCCTGCTCGCACTGCCCGGAGTCGGGACCTACACGGCCGCCGCGATCGCGTCCTTCGCGTTCGGTCAACGGCACGCGGTCGTCGACACGAACGTCCGCCGGGTCCTCGCCCGGGCCCTGACCGGCGTCGCCCAGCCGAGCATCTCCCCCACCGCGGCCGACCAGCGGCTCGCCGTCAGCGCCCTGCCCGCCGACCGGACCACAGCAGCCCGGTGGGCGGTGGCGTCGATGGAGCTCGGCGCTCTCGTCTGCACCGCCCGGACGCCGCGCTGTGCCGACTGCCCGATCCGGTCCCGGTGCGCCTGGGTCCTCGCCGGAAGCCCGCCGTACGACGGCCCGCCGCGGCGCGGCCAGACGTACGAAGGCACCGACCGCCAGGCCCGCGGCCGGCTCCTGGCCGTCCTGCGGTCCGCGTCGGCGCCGGTACCGAAGTCCAACCTGGACGCTTCCTGGCCCGACGCCGCCCAGCGCGAACGCGCCCTCGACGGACTGGTTGCCGACGGCCTCGTCGAGCCCCTCGCACGCGGTCGCTACCGCCTGCCGGGCTGACACACCAAGAAGCCGGCTCGAAGGTCTCGAGCCGGCTTCTTGAATGGTGGTACTTCAGTTCTTCTTGCTGCCGGTGGTGGCGTCCTGCTCGTCGTCGGCCAGCAGGTCGAGCGGCATCGCCGGCTGGCCGGACAGCGTCGCCAGCATCTGGCGGACGTTGGTCAGCTGCGCGTTGATGCTGTCCCGGCGCTGCGTCGCGGCCGCGAGCTCACGCTCGGACTCGGCACGGATCCGCTCGGCCTTGTCCTTCGCGGCGGCGACGATCTCCTGGGCCTGCCGGTTCGCGTCGGCCAGCTGCTGCTGGGACAGCCGCTCGGCCTCGGAACGCGACCGGTCGGCCTCCCGCTGCACCTGCGCGGCGCGGTCGGTGACGGCGGCCAGCTGCTGCTCGGCCAGCGCCGTGCGGGCGGCGAACTCCTGCTCGACCTTGCCCCGGCGCTCGGCCAGGGTGGTCTCGAAGGCGGCCGCGGCCTGAGCGGACTTGGCCCGCTCCTGCTCGTACAGCGCCTGGGCCTCGCTGCGGCGCGCGGTCGCGTCGCGCTCGGCCTCGTCGCGCATGTCGTCGGCCTGGGTCCGGGCTTCCTCGAGGATGCGGGCAGCCTCGGCGTCGACCTCGCTCTTCCAGTCCAGGGAGTACTGCTCGGCCTCCTTGCGGACCTTCTTCGCGTGCGCCTCACCGTCGGCGACGATCGCCTCCGCGTCGGTGCGGGCGCGGGTCACCAGGTCGCGGGCCTCGTCGTCGGCCAGCGACAGGATCTTCGCGACCCGCTCGCCGAACTCGGTGAACGTCGGCGTGCGGTCCTTGGAGTCCTCCTGGGCGGAGATGACGGCCGCCTCCGCAGCGTCCGTGCGGGACTGCAGCTCCTGGACGTGCCGCTGCAGCTGCTCGGACTGCTGCTGCAACGCGGTCAGGGAGGTGGTCAGCTCACGGATGTGCTGATCCACCTGGGCAGGCTCGTAGCCACGCAGAACGGTACGGAACGGGGTTGGGCTTTCACTGCTCATGTTTTCCGATGCTCACTTCGATGGGTGGGTGGATCACACATTGTCACTGACAAGGATCTGACTGTCACGTCCTCATCCTGATTCCCCCGTGGAACCCTCACTGGAAGACATTCCACCACCTGGGCGGAACCCCGGTACAGCGAGTGCCTCGATCACACCCGAAAGCTGGGTGAGCTCCTTGGTGATCTCATCACGGCGCTGGTTCAGCGCCGCGACCCTCGCCTCGGCGTCGGCGAGAAGTTTTCGGGCCTGGGCACGCAGGGTGTCGGCGTGCTCGCGGGCCTGGGCCTCGAGCTGCTGGGCCTCGGCGCGGGACTTGCGGATCAGCTCGTGCGACTGGCGCTGCGCCGCGGACAGGTCGTTGGCGGCGCGCTCCCGCAGGACCTGGGTGCTCGCCTCCGCCTCGGCCTCACGGCGGTTCGCCCGCTCGATGATCTCCTGCGCGTCCTGCGCGGCGGACGTCCGCAGCCGGTCCGCCCGGGCCTGCGCCTGGGAAGTGACCTTCTCGGCCTCCTGCTTGGCCGAGGCCAGCGTCGACTCGGCCTGCTCGCCGGCCGAGTACAGCGTGGTCTCGGCGAGCTGGGTCAGCTCGGCGTTCTCCCGGGCGATCGCTTCCTGGGTCTGCTTGAGCCGGCTGGTCGACCGGCCGACCACGCGCCGCAGGTGCGCGCGCTTCTGCTTCAGGTACTTGTCCGCGTCGGCGGCGGCCTGCCCGCGGATCGACTGCGCCTCGGACTCCGCGGCGGCGATCAGATCGTCGACGGTCTTCCGGCTCCACAGCGTCTGCTTCTCGGCCTCGGCCAGCGCCGCCTCGGCCGCCTTGTTCGCCTCCTCGACGATCCGGTGCGCCTCGGCCGCGGCCGTCCGGCGGTCCGCCTCGATCGAGTCCACGACGAGCTTGGCCTGGGCCCGGGCGTCGGCCATCAGCCGCTCGTTGCCGGCCTCGGTCTCGGCCTTGCGCTCGGCGATCTCCGCGACCGCCTCGGCCCGCAGCTTGTCGATCTCCAGCGAGATCGCGGCCAGCTTGGCCCGCTCGGTCTCCTCCAGCTCCGCCGTCCGGCGTTCCAGCTCGGTGCGGTTCTCGCCGCGCAGCCGCTCGAGCTCGGCATGGGCCTCGGCGATCTCGACGCGGGACCGCTCGCGAGCCGTCTCGACCTCGCGCTCGACCGCGGCCCGCAGCTCGCTCGCCTCGGTCTCGGCCCGGGCGATCAGATCGGCCTCGTTGCGGACGGCGGCCTGGGACACCAGGGCGGCCTGCTCACCGGCGTCGGCGACCAGTTGCTGCGCCTCCCGACCGGCCCGGTCGACCATCGCCTGCGCCGACTCGCGGGCCAGCTGGGCCTCTTCGAGCAGGTCGTCGGCCTCCTCCCGCAGCCGGGCGGCCTCGCTCTCGGCGGCCGCGAGCCGCCGGTCCGCCGCCGCCTGGGACTCGACCCGCAGCTTCTCGGCGGTCGCCTCGCTCTCGGCGCGCAGCCGGTCGGCCGCCTGCTCCGAGTCGGCGCGGCGCCGGGCCACCTCGTCGGCGACCATCGCCCGGAGCTGCTCGGCGGCGGACTCCGACTCGACCTTCAGCCGCTCCGCGATCGCGGCCGCCTCCCGGCGCACCCGCTCGGCCTCGGCGGTCGCCTCGGAGGTCAGCTTCTCGGCCGCGGCGGCGGCATCCCGCCGGACCCGCTCGGCGTCGGCGGTGGACTCGGCGCGGAGCCGGTCCGCGGCTTCCTCGGCCTCGGAGCGGACCCGCTCGGCGTCGGTGGTGGACTCGGCACGGAGTTGCTCGGCGGCCCGCTCGGCGTCGTTCAGGACGCGCTGGGCGGCCGTCATCGCGTCGGTCCGGAGCTTCTTCGCGGCGGCCTCGGCGTCGGCCTTCAGCCGCTCGGTCTCGGTGCGGGTCCGGCTCGCCTCGTCGCGGGCGAGATCGTTCTCGTGCTCGGCCTGCTCGCGGAGTGTGTCGGCGATCCGCTGGGCCCGCTCGAGCACCCCGCCCGCCTGCCGCACGCCAAAGGAACCGGTGTCGGCGACCGGTTCCTGGGTCAGCGGCAGACGCGGCGCGTCCATGCGACGAGATGATTCCATTCCCGGCCCCCTTTCCGACAGTCCGGGTCCGAACAGCGTGCTCACAGGGTTAACAACGCGGTAGACAGGCGGTAGGTAACTGCTTCATCAGCAGTCGCGCGATCTTCCCATCGAACCGAAGGCAGACGGAAGCCATCTGGGCACCGAAATGATCACGCTCCGCAGGACGATACGACCAATCAGTAGCATCCACGCAACTCAGGCGTGTCTTCCGTACGCCGGACCCCACCGCAGTACTCCACCACCGCTCCGCCCCCACTCACCCCCGCCCCCGCCCCGCGCTCGCCGAGTCGTGGCAATCGGCGACCCCCCGCGCCGCCGAGCCATTCGCCACGCCTCGGCGAGCGGGTGTGGACGTGCGAGACGCTCGGGCGGGGGTGCCGTCCGAGCGTCTCGTGTGGTGGTCGGTGTGGGGTTAGGTGTCCTGGAGACCGGTGCTGCCGGTGGAGCCGCCGGTGGTCAGGTCGGTGAGCTCCAGGTCGGACGTCGAGGACTTCTGGTTACCGGTGAAGGTGAAGTACTCGGTCAGGCCGTCGTCGTTGACCGTACCTTCCGGCGCGGCATCGACGAGCACGATCTGGCCGGGACGCAGGTCCCCGAACAGGATCTTCTCGGCCAGCACGTCCTCCACGTCGCGCTGCAGTGCGCGGCGCAGCGGGCGGGCGCCCAGGACCGGGTCGAAGCCGCGCTTCGCGACGAGTTCCTTCGCCGCCGGCGTGAGCTCGATGCCCATGTCCTTGTCCTTCAGGCGCTGCTCGATCTGCGCCACCATCAGGTCCACGATCCGGACGATGTCGTCCATCGTGTGCTGGTGGAAGACGACGATCTCGTCCACGCGGTTCAGGAACTCCGGCCGGAAGTGCTGCTTCAGCTCCTCGGTGACCTTCGCCTTCATCTTCTCGTACGAACCCGCGACGTCGTTCGCCTGGGAGAAGCCGAGGGAGACCGACTTCGCGATGTCCTTCGTGCCCAGGTTGGTGGTCATGATGATCACGGTGTTCTTGAAGTCGACCACGCGGCCCTGGGCGTCGGTCAGACGACCCTCGTCCAGGATCTGCAGCAGCGAGTTGAAGATGTCCGGGTGGGCCTTCTCGACCTCGTCGAACAGCACCACGCTGAACGGCTTGCGGCGCACCTTCTCGGTCAGCTGGCCACCCTCTTCGTAGCCGACGTAGCCAGGAGGCGAACCGAACAGCCGGGAGGCCGTGTGCTTCTCCGAGTACTCCGACATGTCGAGGCTGATCAGCGCGTTCTCGTCGCCGAACAGGAACTCGGTCAGCGCCTTCGACAGCTCGGTCTTACCGACACCGGACGGGCCGGCGAAGATGAACGAGCCGCTCGGGCGACGCGGGTCCTTCAGGCCGGCGCGAGTCCGCCGGATCGAGCGGGACAGCGCCTTGACCGCGTCTTCCTGGCCGATGTAGCGCTTGTGCAGCTCCTTCTCCATGTCCAGCAGCCGCGAGGACTCCTCCTCGGTCAGCTTGAACACCGGGATGCCGGTCGCGGTGCTGAGCACCTCGGCGATCAGCTCCTCGTCGACCTCGGCGACGACGTCCATGTCGCCGGCCTTCCACTGCTTCTCACGCTCGGACTTCGCGTTGATCAGCTTCTTCTCGTCGTCGCGCAGCCGCGCGGCGCGCTCGAAGTCCTGCGCGTCGATCGCCGATTCCTTCTCCCGGCGCACGGTCGCGATCTTCTCGTCGAACTCGCGCAGGTCCGGCGGCGCGGTCATCCGGCGGATCCGGAGCCGGGCGCCGGCCTCGTCGATCAGGTCGATCGCCTTGTCCGGCAGGAACCGGTCCGAGATGTACCGGTCGGCCATCTGCGCGGCGTTCACCAGCGCGGCGTCGGTGATCGTCACCCGGTGGTGCGCCTCGTACCGGTCGCGGAGGCCCTTGAGGATCTCGATCGTGTGCGCGATCGAGGGCTCGGCCACCTGGATCGGCTGGAAACGGCGCTCCAGCGCGGCGTCCTTCTCGACGTACTTGCGGTACTCGTCGAGGGTGGTGGCGCCGATGGTCTGCAGCTCACCGCGGGCCAGCATCGGCTTCAGGATGCTCGCCGCGTCGATCGCGCCCTCGGCCGCACCGGCCCCGACGAGGGTGTGGATCTCGTCGATGAACAGCACGATGTCGCCGCGGGTGCGGATCTCCTTCAGCACCTTCTTCAGGCGCTCCTCGAAATCGCCGCGGTAGCGCGAACCGGCCACCAGGGCGCCCAGGTCGAGGGAGTAGATCTGCTTGTCCTTCAGCGTCTCCGGGACATCACCGCGGACGATCTGCTGGGCCAGACCCTCCACGATGGCGGTCTTGCCGACGCCCGGCTCACCGATCAGGACAGGGTTGTTCTTGGTCCGCCGGGACAGCACCTGCATGACCCGCTCGATCTCGGTCTCGCGCCCGATCACCGGGTCGAGCTTCGCCTCACGAGCGGACTGGGTGTAGTTCCGGCCGAACTGGTCGAGCACCAGGGAGCTGCTGGGCGCGCCCTCGGTGGGCGCACCGCCGGCGGCGGTGGTCTCCTTGCCCTGGTATCCGCTCAGCAGCTGGATGACCTGCTGCCGGACCTTGTTCAGGTCCGCACCGAGCTTGACCAGGACCTGCGCGGCGACACCCTCACCCTCGCGGATGAGGCCGAGCAGGATGTGCTCGGTGCCGATGTAGTTGTGGCCCAACTGCAGGGCCTCACGCAGGGAGAGCTCCAGCACCTTCTTGGCGCGGGGGGTGAACGGGATGTGCCCGCTCGGTGCCTGCTGCCCCTGGCCGATGATCTCCTCGACCTGGGAACGAACGGCCTCGAGCGAGATACCCAGGCTCTCGAGAGCCTTGGCGGCGACACCCTCACCCTCGTGGATCAGGCCGAGCAGGATGTGCTCGGTCCCGATGTAGTTGTGGCTGAGCATCCTGGCCTCTTCCTGTGCCAGGACGACTACCCGACGGGCGCGGTCCGTAAATCGTTCAAACATCGCCAAAGCGCTCCTTGCCTCAGAGGAGTCGGACGTGCCGTGGTGGCCGACCCCCGTACATGCATGCTAGTCCCCGGTGCCGACAGGCTCGCTCTCGGCGAACACCCGATCACGCGTCCATCGGCCCTCAGGTCGGCATCACAAGGGAACAACCGCACTGATCACCAGCGTGTTCCCGGTTCACCGCGATCCGACAGCTTGTTCGCCACCAGCGAATTCCGCCGAACTACCTGCCGACTCAGCAATCGCATCCGACACGCCGTGTCCCACTCTGTGAAACAACCGGAATGCGGACGGTCCCGACACCCGAAGCGGGTGCCGGGACCGGCGGCAGCTGGAAATTACTTGGCTTCGTTGTACGCCGCGCGCACCTCGGCCGAGATCCGGCCGCGCTCGCTGACCTCGTAGCCGTTCTCCTTCGCCCAGGCCCGGATGTCCGCGGAGTCCGAGGCCGACCGGCCACGGCCCCGCGCCCGGCCGGTCGCGCCGCGGCGGCCGGCCACCCGGCGGCCGGAGCCGACATACGCGGCGAGGGCGTCGCGCAGTTTGGCGGCATTCTTCTTGGACAGGTCGATCTCGTACGTCGTTCCATCCAGCCCGAAGGTCACGGTCTCGTCGGCCTTACCGCCGTCGAGATCGTCCTCGAGAACCACCTGCACCCTTTGCGCCATCGATGACAACCTTTCCGCGCCCGCCATCGGGCACAATCCCCCTGCCGAATTGTTAGCACCTGATTTGTACCGCACAAACCAGGCACTTGTCATTCATCGACGCTGCGCATCCTCGGTTACCTTGAGTATTCGCCCGGTTCGAACCGGCCCGTCCGGAATGAATTCGGACCCTGGATTTGCGAAGGCCGTCCGTTGTGCTACGCAACGACCTGCACGGGGATTGCCGGAATCACTCCGGACGGAGCAACGGGAACAGAATCGTCTCCCGGATACCCGTCCCGGTGAGCAACATCACCAAGCGGTCCAGGCCCATCCCCATCCCGCCGGCCGGCGGCATCCCGAATTCCATCGCGCGCAGGAAGTCCTCGTCGAGATCCATCGCCTCCGGGTCGCCCGCGGCGGCCAGCAACGACTGCTCCACCAGGCGATCGCGCTGGATCACTGGGTCGTTCAGCTCCGAGTACGCGACCCCGAGCTCGACCCCGTTGAAGAACAGGTCCCAGGCCTCGACCAACCCCGGAATTTCCCGGTGCGGCTTCGCCAGCGGCCGCGCCGACTCCGGATAGTCGCGGACAAAGGTGGGCTGGATCAGCGTGTGCTCGCAGAGCTTCTCGAACAAGTCGACGGCGATCTCCCCGGCATTCCGGCCCGGCTGCAGCTCGACGTCGTGCTGCTCGGCCAACTTCGTCAGACTCGCCAGGTCGGTGCTCGCGTCGACACTCTCCCCGACCGCTTCCGAGAGCAGCCCGAAAAGCGTCGCGTGCTGGAACGGCTGCTCGATGTCGATGACCGATCCGTCGCGCCCGGTGACCGTCGTCCGGCCGATCGCGCGGCCGGCGTTCCGGATCAGCTCCTGGATCAGCTCGGCCATCGTGTCGTAATCGCCGTACGCCTCGTACGCCTCGATCATCGAGAATTCCGCCGAGTGCGTGGAGTCCAGCCCCTCGTTGCGGAACGTGCGGCCGATCTCGTAGACCCGGTCGACGCCGCCGATCATCGCCCGCTTGAGATCGAGCTCGAGCGCGATCCGCAGCTTCATCTCCTGGTCGAACGCGTTCAGGTGGGTCGAGAACGGCCGGGCCGCGGCGCCGCCGTTGGTCAGCTGCAGCACCGGCGTCTCGACCTCGACGAAGCCGCGCTCGTCGTACGTCGCCCGCAGCGCCTTCAGGACGGCCGCCTTCGCGCGGACCATCTCGCGCGCCTCGGGCCGCACGATCAGGTCGACGTACCGCATCCGGACACGGGCCTCTTCGCTGAGCGGCTTGTGCTCGTTCGGCAGCGGGCGGAGCGTCTTCGCGGCCATCTGCCACGTGGTCGCCTGCACGGACAGCTCACCGCGCCGGCTGGTGATCACCTCCCCCTGGACCGACAGCAGGTCGCCGATGTCGACGAGCTGCTTGAACCGGGCCAGCTCCTCCTCGCCGAGGTCGGCCAGCGACAGCATCACCTGCAGCTCGGTCCCGTCACCCTCGCGGAGCCGGACGAAGCAGAGCTTGCCGGTGTTGCGCAGGAAGATCACCCGGCCGGCCACCGAGACCTGCTCACCGGTCCGCGTGTCGGGCTCCAGGTCCTGCGCGTCGTACTTGGCCCGAAGGTCCTTCAGCAGGTGCGTCCGCGGCACCGAGATCGGGTACGGCGGCACTCCTTCGGCCAGCAGCCGGTCACGCTTCTCCCGGCGGACCCGCATCTGCTCGGGCAGGTCGTCCTGCCCGCTGTCGGGGTTCACCGGGTCCACGTGTGCATCAGTCATGCCCCAAAGGCTAGTGACTGACCGCCTCCAGCTCCGAATCCTTTGTTCCGGCCGTGCTCCGGGCGACGAGGGCGCCGATCACCGCGGCGGCCGCCGCGCACGCCAGTCCACAGGTCACGAACGTGCCTCGCGGACCGAGCACCGCACCTGCCAGACCGCCCAGCAGCATCGCGAGAATGCTGAACGACCGGACCGTGCCGTTCAGGGCCGCGATCACCCGGCCGCGGACCGTCTCCGCCGACCTGGTCACCACCAGCGCGTTGGCGGCCGCGTTCAGCAGCCCGCTGCCGACGCCGATCGCGGTGGCGCCGATCATCAGCGTGACGAGGTTCCCGGCCAGCCCCATCAGCACACTCGACCCGCCGATGGCCGCCATCCCCACGACGACTCCGGCGGCCCTGGACCGGTCACCGTTCAGCCGGCCGCTATACCAGGCGCCGAGAATCGCCCCGGCACCGGTCGCCGCGCCCGCCGCGCCGTACAGGGAAGGACCGAGACCGAGTTCGCCGGTGATCAGGAAGACCTCCACGACGTTGACCGCCTCGCCGGCGACCACGAACAGCCAGATCGCCGGCACGAGAACGCGCAGCAGGTCGTCACCGAAGATCGCGCGCAGGCCGGCCGACACCCCGCCGCCCTCGTCGGCGCTGCCTGGCTCCGGCCGCCGACGGGTCTGGACCAGTTGGGCGACGAGCACCAGGACCAGGAAGGTCCCGGCGTCGACGAGCAGGGCGCCACGGGTCCCGGCCCAGCCCACCAACACACCACCGGCCGCCGAACCCGCCAGCATCGCGACCCCGATCAGGGCCTGACTCGTCCCGGTGGCGCGACCGACGAGATCCTCGCCGACGATCCGCGGGATCAGCGCCCCCCAGGCAGGCCCGGCGACAGCTTGGCCGACCTGCAGCACACAGACCAGCGCCAGCGTGTGGACCAGGTCGTGCACGAGGGCAAGCCCGACCCCGGCGACCACCTGCAGCAGCCCTGACCAGACCAGAACCGTCCGCGAGTCGAAGCCGTCCACGATCCGCCCGGCGAACGGAATCATCGCGACGGTCGGCACGGCGAACGCGAGCAGCAGGGCGGTGATCGCGGCCGGGCCGTGACCTTCGGAGACGCGCAGCATCAGCGCGATCAGCGCGATGGAGTCGCCCGCGAACGACAGCGCGCGGGCGGGCAGTACGAGCCGGATGTCCCGGTGCGACCAGATCGAGGTCTGAAGTATTTGCTTCATAGTTATGAAGTTAATGCTTCACGTTTTCATCCGTCAAGGGGTTCGCTACGCTGACGTCGTGGCCAAGCAGAAGCCCGCGGTGGTGATCACCGATCCGCACGCGATCCGCGCCCTGGCGCACCCGGCGCGGCAGCGGGTCATCGACGAGCTCTACAACGGCCAGGTGCTGACCGCGACCGAGTGCGCCGAGATCGCCGGGCTGACGCCGTCGGCGATGAGCTACCACCTCCGCGCGCTGGAGAAGTGGGGCATCATCGAGCGCGCCGAAGAGACCGCCGACGGCCGCGAACGGCCGTGGCGGGCCCGGGCGGCGAGCCTGCGGATCGACTCGCAGAGCGGCGGCGCCGGGCGACTGGCGGGCCAGGCGATCATGCGGACCGCCGTGGACGGGGTCCTCGAGCAGTTCGCGGAGATGGCCGAGGACGATCCGTGGGACGACGTCAGCTCGCTGAGCCGCTCCCGGTTGTGGCTGACCCACGAGGAAGCCCAGCGGTTCGGCAAGGAACTCAACGACCTGGTCGACCGGTACAAGGAGAACCGGACGCAGGCCGATCATCCGGCCGGTGCGCGCCAGGTCAGCTCGCTGATCGCCGTCGTACCGATCGGGAAGGCCCCGAAGGGCGACTGAACCGTTAGCTGCCTCCGGGCGTATCCAGGAGTACCTTCGAAGCAGAGGGTTATCTCCGCCGGGTGGTCGTCATGCAGTCCTGGGTCCTGTGGTTGATCGTCGCCGCCGTCCTCGGCTCGGCCGAGTTGATGACAGCGACCTTCGACCTGCTCCTGCTCGCGATCGCCGCGCTCGCCGCGGCCGGAATCGGGGCGCTCGGACTCGGCATCGGCTTCCAGGTGCTGGCGTTCACCGTCACCGCCGCCGCGATGGTCACGCTGGTCCGCCCGATCGCGCGCCGGCACCTGACCGGTCACCCGAAGCTGCGCACCGGCGTCGCCGCGCTGATCGGCCGGGAGGCCGTCGTGCTCGCCGCCTGCGACCGGGACGCCGGGCTGGTCCGGATCGGCGGCGAGGAGTGGAGCGCACGCTCCTACGACCCGCACCTGCACATCCCCGCGGGCACCCGGGTCGACGTCTTCGCGATCGAGGGGGCCACCGCCCTCGTGCATCCCCAGGAGGAACCATGGCCGAACTGATCATCGGACTGGTCGCCGCGCTGCTCGCCGTCGTCCTGGTCCTGCGGACGGTACGGATCGTGCCGCAGGCCCGGGCCAGCAACGTCGAGCGCCTCGGCCGGTACCTGCGCACGCTCGAACCCGGGCTGAACATCGTGATCCCGTTCGTCGACCGCCCCCGGCATCTGATCGATCTGCGCGAGCAGGTGGTCTCGTTCGAGCCGCGGTCGGTGATCACCGAGGACAACCTGGTCGTCCACATCGACACGGTGCTGTACTTCCAGGTGACCGATCCGCGCGCGGCGGCGTACGAGATCTTCGACTACATCCAGGCGATCGAGCAGCTCACCGTGACCACGTTGCGCAACGTCATCGGGTCGCTGGACCTGGAGAAGGTGCTGACCTCGCGCGAGCACATCAACTCGACACTGCGCGGCGTCCTCGACGAGGCGTCCGGCAAGTGGGGCATCCGGGTGAACCGGGTCGAGCTGAAGGGCATCGAGCCGCCGGCGTCGATCAAGGAGTCGATGGAGAAGCAGATGCGGGCCGAGCGCGAGAAGCGGGCCGCGATCCTGGCCGCCGAAGGCCAGCGGCAGTCCAAGATCCTCACCGCGGAGGGCGAGCGGCAGGCCGCGATCCTGCGCGCAGAGGGGCAGGCAAAGGCGATCGACACGGTGTTCGAGGCGATCCACCGCAACGACCCGGACCCGAAGCTGCTCGCGTACCAGTACCTGCAGATGCTCCCCGAACTCGCCAAGGGGCCCGGCAACACGTTCTGGGTGATCCCCTCCGAGGTCACGACCGCACTGCAGAACGTCACCAAGGCGTTCAACGGCGAGGTCCCCATGGTGGCGCCGCAGGTGCCGCCCCAGGTGCCGCCCCAGGTGCCGTCCGAGGTGCCGTCGGACAACGGCCACAACCCTGAAATCTCCCGGGGATAGTTGCCCGGTCACCAAATCGGTTGTCCCACGATGTCACTATGGGTGCATGGGGGAACCTCTGCTGATCGCGCAGGCGATCGCCATCCCGTCCGGGGTGGCCGTCCTGGCGTACCTGGTGGTCGGACTTGTCATCGGCGTGGAGAGCATGGGGGTGCCGCTGCCCGGTGAGACCACGCTGATCGCCGCCGCGCTGCTCGCGTCGCAGCAGCACCATCTGAAGATCGAGTTCGTGATCCTGGCCGCGGCGGTGGGCGCGATCGTCGGCGACTCGATCGGCTACTTCATCGGGCGCAAGGCCGGCCGCCGGCTGTTCGAACGGCTCGGCCGCCGCTTCCACCACTTCTCCGAGGACCGGATCGTGCGGGCCGAGAAGTACTTCCACAAGTACGGCGTCTGGACGGTGTTCTTCGGCCGCTTCGTCGCCCTGCTGCGGATCTTCGCGGGCCCGATGGCCGGCATGCTGCGGATGCACTACCCGCGGTTCCTGGCCGCGAACGCCGCCGGCGGCATCGTCTGGGCGACCACGATCGGCGTCGTCGCGTACAAGATCGGCGACAACGCCGACCGGATCTTCGGCCGGGTCTCGGTCGCCGCGCTGATCGCGGTCGGCGTCGCGGTGGTCGTGCTGTACGTCGTCCGCAAGGTCCGCAAGCGCCGCCGGGAGCAGACCGAGGCGCTCGACGTCGCCCCGGCGGTCGAGTCAGCGGACGTGTAGCGCCAGCTGCGGCGTGGTGGTCCCGTCCATCGGCCGGCCGAACATCATCGCGCCGGGAATCACGAACCGGTAGACGAAGTCGCCCGGCTGCGCCGCCTTGAACGCCAGCGCCGCCTGGCCGCGGCGCATCGGCAGCGCCTTGGAGTCCACCCACCGCCGGGTCTGCCGGTTCCACGCCTGGAGCATCACGGTCGTGTTCATGGCCGGCTTCACCGCCACCGACACGGTCACCGTCGAGCCGCGCGCGACCGCGGTGTCGCCGCCGGCGAAACCGGCCGACGCGACCCGGACGACGCTCTTCGTGTACGCCGGCCTGCTGGTCGACGTCCCGGTCAGCATCCCGCCCTTGACGTACTCCGGAACGATGATCTTGTACGGGCGGCTGCCGCCGGTCGGCACCGCGATGTCGTAGTACCCGCCGCCCGTCGTCGACCCGCGCGCGGCCGGCGTCCACCGGGCACCGGGCGCGACCTGGGTCAGCACCACGACCGGTACGCCGGCCGGCGTCGCGCGCTTGCTCGTGCACGGCGACTCGAGGTCGCAGCCGACCTGGTGCAGGATGACCCGCCCGCGGATCCGGATCGGCACACTGAACTGGGCCAGCGCCGGGACGGCCGCGTTGATCGAACTGGTCAGCCCGAGCACCTGCCCGCCGGCCCGGGTGCTCCACTCGTTCTGGGTGCGCAGCTGGAAGACGTACGGCGGTTTGACGCTCTTGACCACCTGCCGGTTCGAGGTCGTCGCCGGGCCGATCACCTTGAGCATCTGACCGGGCCGCCCGATCATCGGCACGTACCGCTGGGTCTTGTTGCCCTTCACGTCCAGCGGATCGTTCGGGGTGAAGTCCTGCGGCGCGGCCGGCACCGACCACCTGACCAGGATCCCGCGACCCTGCGGCGCCACCGCGGCCGCGGTCGGCAGCACCGGCCCGTCGGTGTCGAACACCGGCGACCTGGTCAGATCGCTCGTCACCCCGCCCTGCGACGTCCCGGTCGCCACGGCGATCTTGTAGTTCCCGTCCGGCGGGAACGCCGAGGTCGGGATCTCCCACCGGTTCGGATCGCCGGCCGGGATGTACTTCACGTACGACGGGCTCTCGCTGAGCACGCCCTCGATCGTGATCCGGTTCGGCTGGGCGGTGTCCTTCCAGGTCACCACCACCGCCGGCCGCCCGTTCGGCGCCCAGGCGACGGCGACGTCGGTCGGCGCCGGGTCCGAGGCGCAGGCCGTCAGCGAGACGGCCCCGGCCACCATCGCCAGCGCCACGGCGAGCACCCGCCGCATTCCGCCCATCCCTCGTCTCCTCACGACCGACCGGGTGAACCATACCCAGTCCCAGGTGCCCTTTCCCCAGGACCGTTGCCGGATCGGTACCCCCCATTTACCGTGAGGTGAGCCACTGAGGGGGAACCACGATGGCATTCATCGAGACGCCGAGCGATCCGGAGCTGTTCGAGGCGAACCGGGCGCCGGCCGGGCACGTGCCCAACTACGTCCACGCGTTCGCGGCACGGCCCGCGGTCTACGAGGCCTGGAAACAGCTCAACGGCGCGATCAAGGAGTCCATGGACCTGCGCCGCTACGAGCTCGCCACGCTGGCCGCCGCGACCGCGCTGAAGTCGAGCTACTGCAGCCTCGCGCACGGGCAGGTGCTGGCCGACAAGTTCTACACCGCCGAGGAAGTCGTGGCGCTGGTGGAGGAGCCTCCGAACGACCCGGTCGACCGCGCGGTGATGGCGTTCGCGCGGAAGGTCGCGCTCGCCGCCGACACGGTCACGCAGGCCGATGTCGACGAGCTGCGGGCGCTCGGCCTGTCGGACGCCGACGTGCTCGACGTCGTCCTGGCCGCCGCGGCGCGGTCCTTCTTCTCCAAGACCCTCGACGCCACCGGCACCCAGCCGGACTCGGCCTTCAAAGGCCTGCCCGACACGCTGCGTGCGGCGCTGACGGTCGGCCGCCCGATCTACTCGGGCTGATTGTCCGGCGCGCCGCCGAGGTGGTACCCGGTCGTGACACCGGCGTACATCAGGTGCGTCACCAGGCCTTGCGCGGCGTGCGGGAGGTTGTGGCAGTGGTCCATCCAGATCCCCGGGTTGTCGGCCACGAACGCGACCTCGTAGGTCTCCTTGTCCTCGACGTTGAGGGAGTCCGTCCACCACGGACTCCCGGTCGCGCGCACCCCGTCACGGCTCAGGACGACGACGTGATGGCCGTGCAGGTGCATCGGATGGACCTGACCGGAGGTGTTCGCGATCGTCATCCGGACCACGTCGCCCTCGCTGACCACGAACATCGGCACGTCCGGGAACTGATGCCCGTTGATCGTCCACCACAGCCCGGGCTTGCCGTCGAAGAACCCGATCCGCCGGCCGATGCCGTACCGGAACGAGCGGGTGGCCTTCGCCGGATCGAACCCGAGTGGTCGCGGCGATCCGTAGCTCAGCAGGTCGACCCGTTCGCGCGGCTCGGTCCCGGCCGGTGCGTCGCCGTCCCCGATCACCAGCGTCGTCGGTCCTCCGCCGAGGCCGATCCGGACCGCTTTCGCCGTCGGCACCTCGAGGTCGATCCGGCCGCCCGCCGTGACTAGCACCGACTTCCCGCTCACCTCGGTCGGTCCGTTCACGTCGGTCCCGTCGACCGCGACCACCTTGTACGGCGCGCCATCGACCCAGACCGCCAGCGGCCCGTTGTCGGTGTTGATCAGCCGGACGCGTGCGATCGGGCCCGGCGCCTGCATCCGCCGTTCGCCGTACTCGCCGTTGACCGTGCGAACCTTGTCGTAGGTGTGGACCGCGGCGACCACGTCCGTCGGCGTCGGCTGTACGACCAGGACGCCGTACAGGCCCTTCCGCACCTGCTCGTGCGACACCTGGTGCGAGTGGTACCAGTACGTGCCGGTGTCCTTCGCCACGAAGCGGTACACGAACGACTGGCCGGGTCTGACGGCGTCCTGCGTGACACCCGCGACACCGTCCTCGGCGTTCGGTACGTCGACACCGTGCCAGTGCAAGGTGATGCCGTCGGCAACGTTCTCGTTGCGCAGCGTGACCTGCACCAGATCGCCTTGTTTCGCGACGATCCGGGGACCGGGCGATGTGTGGTTCAGCGTGTACCCGTCCGTGGACCCGCGACCTGGGATGTCGAAGCGCTCCTGGCGCGCCACCAGATCCACGACGACGTCGGGCTTCTGGTCCACGGGACCCGTCAGCTGACGGACGTCCGTGCCGTGATGGTCGCGCGCGGTCGCCGGCCCGCCGCCGTAGTCGGCGTACCCCATCGCCATCGGTGAGAGGTCGTTCGGGATCAGGCTCCGCTGCCAGAAGAACCCGAGCGGCGCGAGCACGACGATCGTCGCGACGATCGCGATCAGCGCACGCCGAGGCGGCGGCCGCAGGGTCACGGCCGCCGCCCGTCAGTTGCCAACGGCATCTACGGCGTGGTCTCGGTGGTCGTGGCCGGAGCCTCGGCGGCCACCGGGGCCGGTCCGGCCGCGCGCCGCGAGGCCAGCCCCGCGACCGCGAGCAGGGCGAACGCGTTCAGCCCGTGCAGCGCGCCGATGACCGGTGCGCCGAAGGAGGCGGCGGCCAGCCCGAACTGCAACGCGACCAGGCCGAAGACGTAGAGCGCCCACCGGACGCCGCCGTCGACCTTCGCGAAGAACGAGACGATCAGCAACAGGATCGCGAGCAACGGGATCACCGCGCTGCCGACGATGGTGTGGATCATGTGCCCCGCGTTGGCGTCGGAGTCCTTCGTGAACACCAGGCCGTCGTCGACGTCCTTGATGACCGTGAACCACGCGAGGGCGATCGCCATCGCCTGGACCACCACACCGATCGCCACGAGCCCGGCCAAGACACGGTAAACAGACCTCATACTTCCCCCATCCCCCTGAACTCACCCTGGGCTCATAGTGAGCCAGGTCACGTCAAGGGCACAAGAGGTTGTCGGGGTCAGCCGTGGTTGCGGGCGAAGGCCTGATACAGGCCGCGCAGGGTCAGCAACGGTTCGTCGCGGACCGGCGTCCCGAGTTGGCCGGCGAGCAGCGGCGCGAGCGCACCGGTGAGGACGACCGGGAGGTCTTCGTCGAGCGACTGCTCGGTCCGGATCCGCGCGACCAGGCCGTCGACCAGCGCGGCGAAACCGTGGATCGCGCCGGACTGCAGGGCCTCCACGGTGTTCTTCGCGACCACCGAGCGCGGCCGGACCAGCTCGACGCGGCGCAACTGCGCGGCCGCCTCGCCGAGCGCGTCGGTCGCGGTTTCGATGCCCGGGGCAATCACTCCGCCGACGAAGGCGCCAGCCGGGTTGACCACGTCGATCGTGATCGCCGTACCGACGTCGACGACCAGGCAGGGCGCGCCGTACAGCGTCACCGCCGCCAGCGCGTTCGCGATCCGGTCCGTGCCGACCTCGCGCGGGTTGTCCACCAGCACCGGCAGCCCGGTCTTCACGCCGGGCTCGACGACGACGCTCGGCACCCCCTGGTAGTAGCGCGCCACGACGTCGCGTAGTTCGTGCAACACGTGCGGTACGGCGGAGGACACGGCGATCCCGGACACCGGCAACTCACCCGTGAGCAGGCCCTGCAGCAGCACGGCCCACTCGTCCGCCGTCCGCCGCGGATCGGTCCCGACCCACCAGTGCCGCTTGACCGTGCCCTCGAACACCAGGCCGACCAGCGTCCTGGTGTTCTCGACGGCCACGGCCAGCAACATCAGGACTCCTTCAGGTCCAACGCGATGTCGAGCACCGGCGCGGAGTGCGTCAGCGCGCCGATCGCGAGGTAGTCGACGCCGGTCCCGGCGACCGCGCGCGCCTTGTCCAGCGTCAGCCCGCCGGAGGCCTCGAGCTTCGACCGGCCGGCCACCTTCTCGACCGCCTCCCGCAGCAGCGGGACGTCCATGTTGTCCAGCAGGATCAGCTCGGCGCCGGACTCGACCGCGATCAGGGCGTCCTCGACCGAGTCCACCTCGACCTCGATCGAGATCTCCGGGTACGCCTTGCGGACCAGCCGGAACGCCTCCGCGACGCCGCCGGCCGCGATCACGTGGTTGTCCTTGATCAGCGCGGCGTCGGACAGGCCCATCCGGTGGTTCTTCCCGCCGCCGCAGCGGACGGCGTACTTCTCCAGGGACCGCAGCAGCGGCATCGTCTTGCGGGTGTCGCGGATCACCGCGCCGGTGCCGTCGACCTCGTCCACCCAGCGCCGGGTCAGCGTCGCGACGCCGCTCAGGTGGCAGAGCAGGTTCAGCGTGGTGCGCTCGGCGGTGAGCAGCTGCCGGGTCTTGCCACGCACCGTCATCAGCACGTCACCGCGCCGTACCGAGGCGCCGTCGCGGACCGTGAACTCGAGCTCGATCTCGTCCGGCGCGGCGACCTGACGCAGCACCAGCTCCGCGATCTCCAGACCGGCCACCACACCGTCGGCACGGGCGACCAGCTCGGCGACCGAGACCTGATCCGGGTCGACCGTGGCGGTGGTCGTCACGTCGACGCCTCCGGCCAGGTCCTCCTCGATGGTGGCCCGCACGAGGTCACCGACCCACTGGCGGTCGACTGTCTCATCCATGCCGGTCATTCTCCTCGGATTCGCGCGGAACAAACGTGGTCCGCGGCACAGCCTGCTCGGCCACCGCCGGCAGGGTCAGGTCCAGGCTTCCGGACCAGTGCAGATCATCGCGGTCCGGGTGGTCCTCCCGCCAGTGCGCGCCGCGGCTTTCTTCGCGCGCGGTCGCGGCGGCGATCAGGGCGGAGGCGACCGTCACCAGGTTCGTCGCCTCCCAGCCCGGGGTCCCGGGCTCGCCGGCCGGCTGCTCGATCAGCTTGCCGATCACCGCACCCGCCTCGGAGAGGCCGGACGCGCTCCGGATCACGCCGGCGCCGACGGTCATCGCCCGCTGCACCTCGGGGACGGCGTCCGCGTCGACGAGCCCCGCCGTACGGCGGTCCACGACCGGCTCGCGCCGCGCGGGCAGGCCGTCGGCGAGGTGCGCGGCGATCCGGCGGGCGAAGACGAGCCCTTCGAGCAACGAGTTCGAGGCCAGCCGGTTGGCGCCGTGGACGCCGGTGCAAGCGACCTCACCGCAGGCGTACAGGCCGGGCACCGAGGTCAGGCCGTTCAGGTCGGTCCACACGCCGCCGGACGAGTAGTGGCAGGCGGGCGCGACCGGGATCAGTTCGCGGACCGGGTCGATACCGTGCGACCGGCAGGACGCGAGAATGGTCGGGAACCGCACCCGCCACTTCTCGTCGCCGAAGTGCCGGGCGTCCAGGTACACATGATCCTTGCCGGTGGCAAGCATCTGGCGCATGATCGCCTTCGCCACGATGTCGCGCGGCGCGAGGTCGGCGAGCTCGTGCTGGCCCTGCATGAACCGCTTGCCGGTGTGGTCGACGAGGAACGCGCCTTCACCGCGGACCGCCTCGGACACCAGCGGCTGCTGGCCTTTCGCGCTCTTGCCCAGCCAGAGCACGGTCGGGTGGAACTGCACGAACTCCAGGTCCCGCACCTTCGCGCCGGCCCGCAGCGCGAGTGCCATGCCGTCGCCGGTGGACACGCTCGGATTGGTCGTTGCCGCGTACAACTGCCCGAGTCCGCCGGAGGCGAGGATGACCACTCTGGTCCGGATCGCGCCGACACCGTCGAGCTGGCCTTCGCCCATCACGTGCAACGTGACGCCGGCGATCGCTCCGTCGGCCGCGGTCAGCAGGTCGAGGACGAGGGCGTGCTCGATCAGCCGGATGTCCTTGGCGCGCTTGACCGCGGCGACCAGGGCGCGCTCGATCTCGGCGCCGGTCGCGTCGCCGCCGGCGTGCGCGATCCGGTTGCGGTGGTGGCCGCCCTCGCGACCGAGCGAGATCTCGCCGTCGGCCATCGTGTCGAAGCGCGCGCCCAGCTCGATCAGGTCGCGGACGGCGTCCGGTCCCTCGGTGACGAGCACCCGGACGGCCTCCGGGTCGCTCAGCCCGGCGCCCGCCACGAGCGTGTCCTGCAAGTGCTCCTCGGGTGAGTCCTCCGGGTCGAGGGCGGCGGCGATGCCGCCCTGCGCCCACTGCGTGGAGCCGGAGGCGACGACGTCCTTCGTCACCACCAGCACGGAACCCAGCTCGCGAGCCTTGAGCGCGGCGGTCAGTCCGGCGACCCCGGAACCGATCACCACCACGTCGACGGTGTCCGTCCAGCCAGGTTCGGGCGCGGCGAGCCGTTGCGGGACCGCGGGTCCGGTCACGGGGCCTCCCGCCCTGGACTGAGGAGCGCAGGGAGCCCGGTCCTGGGGCCTCCCGGTCTGGACTGAGGAGCGGAGGGAGCGCAGCGACCGGAGCGACGAGGGAAGACCGGGAGTTCCAGCCCCAGGGCCCGTCGCGACGGAGTCGCGACATTCAGCACAGCGACCGAAGCGACGAGGGAAGGGCGGGAGTTACGGCCCCGTGACCCGCCGCGCCGGAGGCGTGGCATCAGCACAGTCATCCCGCGACGGTATCAATCGATTTCATCGCAGGGTGATGGAAATGTTGTCGATGAGACGGGTCAGGCCGACGCGGGCGGCGATCAGCATCCGGGCCTCGCCGGGGCCGATCACCGGGCCGAGATCGGGGGCTCGCAACGCGAGATAGTCGATCTTCACCGACGGCACCGCCTCGAGCTCGGCCTGTGCGGCGGCCATCACCGCGTCCGGCCCGTTCATCCCGGCCTTCGCGCCGGCGCTCAGCGCCCGGTACAGCACCAGGGCCTCGTCACGCTCGGTCTCGCTCAGGTACCGGTTGCGTGAGGACAGCGCGAGACCGTCCGCCTCCCGCACGGTCGGCACCGGCACGATGTCCACGTCCATGTCGAGGTCGCAGACCATCTCGCGGATCAGCGTCAGCTGCTGGTAGTCCTTCTCGCCGAACAGCGCCAGGTCCGGTGCCGTGAGGTGCAGCAGCTTCGACACCACGGTCAGTACGCCGGAGAAGTGACCGGGCCGGAACACGCCTTCCAGCTCGTCCGCCAACGGACCGGGGTGCACGGTGATCGACGGCTCGTTCGGGTACAGCTCGTCGCGGGACGGGTTGAAGACCAGGTCGACGCCCTCGTTCTTCGCGATCGCCAGGTCGCTGGCCAGCGTCCGCGGGTACCGGTCGAAGTCCTCGGTCGGCCCGAACTGCAACGGGTTCACGAAGATCGTCAGGACCACGCTGCCGTCCGGTCCGACCCGTTCGCGTGCCTCGGCCAGCAACGCGGCATGGCCGTCGTGCAGAGCCCCCATGGTCATCACGACCGCGCGCGGCCGGATCGCGGCTGCCGCCCGCAGCTCGGCCTTGGTCTGGGTGAGTCTCATCGAGGTGCCTCCCCTGTCGGATCTGCCTGGTGCCCGTCCAGTACCTCGGTCAATCGGCGGACTGTGTCCGCGTCCAGCCGGCCGTCCGCCGCGGCCAGCTCGACCGTCGCGCGGGCCAGCTCGGCGTACGTGCTGGCGATCCTGCGCTGCGTGCTGCTCCCGGTACTGCCTCGCAGTGCTTCCAGATGTGCTGCCACCGTGTCGGCATCGCCCCGGGCGATCGGCCCGGTGAGCGCATGATGACCGGATCGCAGCGTGTTGTCGAGGGTTGCGGCCAGCAGCGGGCGCAGTGTCGCCGCCGGATCCGACACGCCCGCCTCCCGCAGTACGGCGACCGCCTGCGTGACCAGCGTGGTCAGGTGGTTCGCGCCGTGGACGAGACCCGCGTGGTACCGCGCACGCTGCTCGTCGGCGACCCACTGCACCTGCGCGCCCAGCGCCTTCACCAGTCGCTCGACGAGCGACCGGGCGGCGTCCGGGGCGGTCGCGGTGAACATGACCCCGTCCAGCTGCACCGGGCCGCCCGGAAAGGTCATCGAGGGGTGCAGCGCGACCGGTGTCGCGGCGAGGCCGGCCAGTGGGGCCAGACCGTGCGCCCCGGACAGATGAACGACGTACTGCGCGCTGGTCAGCGGCAGTGTCTGCGCCACGTCGCGGATCAGGTCGTCCGGTACGGCGACCAAGACGACGTCCGCGCTCCTGGTGACCTCGTCAGGGGTCAGCACGGGCACAGCGGGCAGAAGGCGGGCGGCGCGTTCCCTGGACGCGTCCGACCGCGCGGTGACTCCGACCAACCGATGTCCGGCTGCCGCCATGGCTGCTCCCAGGGCGGTCCCGGCCCGGCCGGCTCCGATCAAGCCGATCCGTTCCATCACTCACTCTCTTCTCGTTCCAGTCCCGCGGCGGGGTACCAGACGATCTACTTGTCAGCGTAGGTGATGAGAGCATGGCGCGGTGAGTGATGCATGGGCAGCTGGCACCGAATTGACGGCGATTCTGATCACAGTCCCGGAGCTCGCGGCGGCCACGGACCGCTGGCGCTCGGTGTCCCGGTCGACGGCGCGGCCGCAGGTCCCGCTGACCGAGCTCATCCCGCCGCACGTGACCGTGCTGGTGCCGTGGGTCGCCGAGCCCACCGACACCGATGTGGACCGGCTCCGGTCGGCCGTGGCGGCCATCGAACCGTTCGAGCTCAGCTTCCCGACGGCCGGCCAGTTCCCGAACGGTACGGCGTGGCTGCGGCCGGAGCCGTTCGACACGGTGCGCTCGATCCTGCTGTCCGTGGTCGCCGCGTTCCCCGAGTGCCCGCCGTACGGCGGTGAGTTCCCGGACCCGCATCCGCACCTGACGATCTCGTCGTCCGCCCAGGGCGGCCCGGCCGTGGTCGCCGAGGCGAACGCCGCGCTGGCCGCGGCCCCGGCGCCGACCGTGCAGTTGACGGAGCTGGGGCTGTGGCGGGAGGACGCTGCCGGTGTGTGGGGCCAGATCGGTGCCGTGCCGCTGGGTTCCTGATGACCGAGACGTACCGCGCGGCCTGGGAACGGGCGCTCTACGGACCTGACGGCTTCTACCGCCGGGAGCGCCCGTCCGCCCATTTCCGTACGTCGGTGCACGCGTCCGCGCTCTTCGGACAGGCGATCGCACGGCTGGCCCGTCAGCTGGAGGTCACCACGGTCGTCGACATCGGCGCCGGCTCCGGCGAACTGGGCCAGGTCCTGCGTGCCCAGGGCCTGAAGGTCCTGGACATCGAGCTCGACGACGCGCTGCCCGACCGCCTGCACGGCCTGGTGGTCGCGAACGAGTGGCTCGACAACGTCCCGTGCGAGGTCGTCGAGTGGGATGACGAGGGCCGTCCCCGCTACCTCCTCCCCGACCTGACCCCAGGGCCGGTTGTAGAAGGCAACGATCTCCGCTGGCTCGAGAAGTGGTGGCCAGGCGAGCCTGGTGATCGGGCCGAGGTCGGG
Source organism: Kribbella sp. NPDC004138 (assembly GCF_053603655.1). Lineage (NCBI taxonomy): Bacteria > Bacillati > Actinomycetota > Actinomycetes > Propionibacteriales > Kribbellaceae > Kribbella > Kribbella sp. NPDC004138. The sequence goes on along the minus strand of NZ_JBSGFZ010000010.1, from coordinate 188,143 downwards.
GTCCGTCGCGATCGGTCCTGGGCCGACGTGGTCAGTCGCCTCACTGCGGGAAGTCTCGCGATCGCCATCGACTACGGGCACGTCAAGGCGTCCAGACCGCCGTATGGGACCCTGACCGGCTTCCGCGACGGACGGGAATGCGACCCGGCACCCGACGGGACCTGCGACATCACCGCGCACGTGGCGCTCGACTCGCTCGGCGGCACCATCCTGAGCCAGCGTGACGCCCTGCGCGCGCTGGGTGTCAGCGGGGCCCGCCCGAGCCTGGAGCTGGCTCAGACGGATGCCAGGCGCTACCTGTCCGAGCTGTCGTCAGCAGGTGAGGCGGCCGAGTTGCTCGACCCGTCTGGACTCGGCGGGTTCGGCTGGGTCTGGACCGCGGCGGACGCGGCCACCGTACGGCGTGCCTCGCGCGCCCTGTCCGCCTGAGCCTCCACAAGCGCCGCAGCTTCCACCTGATCGCGGTGCAGCGCCGTGGCGTCGGTCGGCCCCACCGGCGTGTCGACGTGAACGTTGGCGAGTCCAAGACGCCGCTGCAGCGGCCCCTGCTCCAGCCGGACCGACTGCGTCTTGTGGTGCAGCACGATCGACGTACGGCGGCTCACCCAGCCACGCGTGGTGACCATGACCTGCCCGTCGACGCCGTACGCCAAGAACCGCCAGCCGATCGGCCGCAGCCATTTTGCGCGCTCCGGAGCCGGGTGCATCTGGATGCGGCTCAGATCGAGGCCAGGCAGTACGCGGGCGAGCACGTACGCCACCTCGGCGCGCTCACCCACCGGCAGCAACTGTGCGCCCTCGAGCAGGTCGTCGCCGTCCTCCCGCTGGCCGGCGACGCCGGCGATGTCCAGCTCGACGCGCGACCAGCCGAGCAACCGCCAGATCAGCGGCTCGGTGATCAGCAGGCCCTGCACCCGGCCAGGCGGAACGGTCTGCCGCTGGACGTCGAACAGGCCGCGCTTGGTCCGCAGTCCGTGGCTGGACTCCGACAGCGTGAACCCGTGGTTCCCCACGACCTGCTTCCAGATCGGCTGCACGACACCCAGCAGCAGCGGTAGACCGGCCCACAGACCGATGTGGAAGTCCAGCACCATCGTCGCGACGATCAGCCAGATCAGTGCACCGGCACTGGCGACGACCGTGGACGACAACAGCGTCGCACCGAGCAGGCGGCTCGTCGGAACGGTCAGCAGCGGCGGAGCCACCGCCTCGGCCTGCTGCTCGTGGGCCTGCTGCTCGGCGGCCTGCTCGCCCTTGGCCCGGACCAGCAGGATCGTGCGGAGCTGCTGCGCCTCCTCGTACCGGAAGAAGCTCAGCTTCCCGTCGCTCTTGCCGCCGCCGGCCACGTCCATCCGCAGCTCGGCCATGCCGAACAACCGGGCGACGAACGGCTGCGCCACGTCGATCGCCTGGATCCGGTCGAAGCGGATGATCCGGGTCCGGCGGAACAGGAACCCGCTGTCGACCCGGATCGCGTCGGCGGTCAGCTGCCACTTGGTGAACCACCAGGACAGTGCGCCGAGCAGGATGCCGCCGACGAGGACCGCTGCCAGGCCGATGCCCGCGATCGTCAGGTTGGTCCGCAGGCCCTCGTTGTTGACCAGCGCGAAGGCCGCGACGACGAAGTACCCCCAGCCCTTGACGAAGGGGGTGAGCGGGTGAAGCCGTTGTCCGACGACCTCGGCGGTCTGCTCGGTCACAGGCCCCACGCCTGCGCCTGGCCGAGGGCGGACAAGCGGTCACGCAGCCGGCCGGCCTCGTCCGGGTGCAGCCCGGGGATCTTCGCGTCGGTCGCCGGCGTCGCCGTGTGCAGCTCCACGGTGGCCATCCCGTACGCACGCTCCAGCGGCCCGGCGGTCACGTCCACGAACTGCATCCGGCCGTACGGTACGACGACCAGCTCGCGGAACATCACCCCGTGGCTGACCAGCAGCTCGTCCTCGCGTTCGGCGTACCTCCAGGACCGCTGGTTCCGGCCGATCAGCACCCACGACCAGCCGAGGGCCAGCACGATCACCACGACCGCGAGCAGGCCGTACTGCCAGCCCACCGTCAGTCCGAGCGCGAGCAGTGCCGCGATCGCGGTCAGCCCGGCGACGATCGCCGCGTTCAGCCGCCGCAGCGTGGCCAGCTTCGGCGAGACCGGCGTCCAGCTGACATCGGAGGGTGCGAAGAGGTCGTCCACAGGTAAAGCCTGTCACGATAGTGGTCATGAGTACGGAAAGAGTCGTGGGAGTCGGGGCGGGAGCCGCCGGATTCGACCCTGTTTACGAGCGGGGCGGGACCGGGAGCGGTTCGGAGCTGGCCACCACCGACATGGTGCTCAACATCGGGCCCCAGCACCCGGCGACGCACGGCGTGCTGCGCCTGCGGCTGACCCTCGACGGTGAGCGGATCGTCGGCTGCGAGCCGATCATCGGCTACATGCACCGCGGCGCGGAGAAGCTGTTCGAGGTCCGCGACTACCGGCAGATCATCGTCCTGGCGAACCGGCACGACTGGCTGTCGGCGTTCGCGAACGAGCTCGGCGTGGTGCACGCGGTCGAGCGGATGATGGGCCTCGAAGTTCCCGTCCGGGCCGTCTGGCTGCGGACCCTGCTGGCCGAGCTGAACCGGATCCTGAACCACCTGATGTTCCTCGGCTCGTACCCGCTGGAGCTCGGCGCGATCACGCCGGTGTTCTACGCGTTCCGCGAGCGGGAGACGATCCAGGCGGTGATGGAGGAGCTGTCCGGCGGCCGGATGCACTACATGTTCAACCGGGTCGGCGGCCTCAAGGAGGACCTGCCGTACGGCTGGCTCGGCCGCGCGGCCGCCGCCTCCGCCGCGGTCCGCACCCGGCTGCCCGACATCGAGGAGATCATCCTCGGCAACGAGATCTTCCGCGCCCGCACCGTCGGCGTCGGCAAGCTCTCGCCGGAACTCGTCGCGCAGTACGGCGTCTCCGGCCCGATCGCCCGCGCCTCCGGCGTGGACGCCGACCTGCGCCGCGACGAGCCCTACCTGGCGTACGGCGAACTGCAGGACGTGCTGCGCGTCGTGACCCGCCCCGAGGGCGACTGCTTCGCGCGCTTCGCCGTCCTGCTCGACCAGGTGAAGGCCTCGCTCGACCTGGTCGACGCCTGCCTCGACAAGCTGTCGACGCTGCCCGCCGGACCGGTCAACGTCCGGCTGCCGAAGATCCTGAAGGTCCCCGAGGGCCAGACGTACGCCTGGACCGAGAGCCCGCTCGGCATCAACGGCTACTACCTGGTCTCCCGCGGCGACAAGACCCCGTGGCGGCTGAAGCTCCGCTCGGCCAGCTTCAACAACATCTCCGCACTGCCCGCCCTGCTCCCCGGCACGATGATCCCCGACATGATCGCGATCCTCGGCAGCATGTTCTTCGTCGTCGGCGACATCGACAAGTAACGCGCGTCAGACGTCGCGCCGGGCCACCGGCGGGCGATGGGCGGCGGCGATCAACTGCACGAGCCGGGCCACCGGCAGCGGCTTCCCCGGATCGGGGTGCTGCTTCGCCTTGGACAGGTACGGCGTCACGTACGCGGCCGTCTCCGGCTCGAACCGCCAGCTCTCGCTCAGCGGACCGACGTCGACCACGTCGAACCCGAGCGTCCGGATCAGCTCCGTGGCCGCGGCCTTCGCGTCCGCGTCGTCGCCGGCGATCGGCAACGCGCTGCGATCCGGCGCGTCGGCGGGCCTGGCCAGTGTCACGATGTTCCGCGCGGCGATGTTGTTGAACGCCTTTACCGTGTGGGCTGCGGGCAACCGTTCCTGCAGGAGCTGTGCCGTCGTCACCACCTCGCGGTCGAGCCGGTCGATCCGGCCGTCACGCCGCGGGTAGTAGTTCATCGTGTCCAGCACGACCTTGCCCGCGAACGGCGCCACCGGCAGCTCGGCGTACCGTCCGAGCGGGATGCTCACCAGGACCCAGTCCCCTGCCCGCGCGGCCTCGTCGACGGTCCCGGCCCGGATGCCGAGGCTGCGTGCCTTGTCCGCCAGGCTCTCCGGACCGCGCGAGTTCGCCATCACCACGTCGAGGCCCGCGCCGACGGCGAGCCACGCCACCACCGACCCGATGTTGCCGCTGCCGATGACCCCGAGCGTCGCCACGGTGCCTCACTGACCTCGCGGCGCGGCGAGCAGCTCCTGCAGCGGTTCGCGGATGCCGTCGGCGACCGCGAAGACGCCGCGGGACTCGGGCGAGTGGCCGGTGCCGTCGAGGTCCAGGACGGTGACGCCGGCCTCGCGGCAGATCGCCACGCCCGCCATCGTGTCCCAGGGCTTGTTGGAGAACATGATCAGCGCGTCGAAGTACCCGTTCGCCGTCCAGGTCAGCGCGGTGGCCGCCGTACCGATCATCCGGAGGCGCTGCACGCGCGGGTACAGCCGCTGGGTGAGGGCGATCCGGTCAGCGTTCACCTGGTCCGCGTCCGGACCGACGGCATAGTCGCCGACGGCAACCAACGCGTCGGACAAATCGGCGCACTCGCTGCCCCGGATCGGCTTCCCGTCGCGGGTCGCGCCCAGCCCCTCGGCGGCCGCGTACGTCGTACCGAGCGCCGGGTGGTCGATGACGCCCGCGACGGCGCGGCCCTCGTGGATCAGCCCGAGCGAGATCGCCCACAGCGGCACGCCGTGGATGAAGTTCACCGTGCCGTCGACCGGGTCCAGCACCCAGCGGGTGCCGTCGGTGGCGCCGCCCTCCTCCTCGCCCAGGACGCCGATCTCCGGCGTCTCCCGCTCGAGGAAGGCCCGCACCTCCCGCTCCACCGCGAAATCCACCTCGGAGGCCATGTCCCGGTCCCCCTTGACCGTCAGCTCTCCCGGCGCCATCCGCTCGGTCACCTCCCGCCCACGCTCGACGGCGGCTTGGGCAACCTTCAACAGCTTCGCAAGATCCACACCCACGAACCTACGCGACGTGCGCCTACTCACCGCGCGGTCATGGGTCAGGCGATTCCGAGGGCGCGGCGCCTGCGGCGCCAGGCGGCGGCTGCCGCTGCGCCGCCGATGGCCAGTGCGCCCACAGCGGCTGCCTTGCCGAACTGGATCGGGCAGCCGGACGCGCAGTCCGGGATTTCGTACGGCTGGCCGGGGTTCAGCTCGTGGGTCTCGTCGGCGGAGACGTACGCCTCGTCGGCCGGGAACGGGAAGCCCTCGGGGTTCAGCAGCCGGTACCAGTACAGGTCGTCCCAGGCCTTGCGCCGGCACGTCACGTTCACCGACGGCGACTCGTACGGCGTCGGCCCCAGCTGGCCGATCGGCAGATGGTCCTCGTTGTAGACCGTGACGTGCCCGTTCGGGTCGTTCATCGTCACAGCGGGATAGCGTGCGTCCAGCCCCATACACCGCAGTATGGGGGCGGACTCAGGACGCGGCCAGGCCTCGGAGCTTGAGGTCCACGACGGTCGGCGCGTCGGCCTGCGAGTGCTTGTCGCCCGCGGCCACAACGGTCGCGACCTCCTGGTCGATCTTGTCCAGCCGCTGGTCGATCTTGTCCAGCCGGCGCTGCATCAGGTCGACGAACTCCGCGTTCTCGACCACGCGCGCGCTGGTGATCCGCGAGTACTCCTGCGCGACCTGTGCGCGCTCGTCGGAGTGGGCCAGCCGCTCGACCAGCAACTGGTGGCGGAACAGGAAAGCAGCAGCGATCGCGACCAGAGCTGCACCGACTGCGGCGGCCCGGAGGATCCAGGCATTCTGCGAGAAGAGCGCGATACTCACGCCCAGGCAGACAACGATCAGCGATGCGTTGGCAACGGTGAGAACTGTGGTCCTGGTTCGACGGCGGCTACCCCTTGACCCCATGGGTCGTCATGTTAAGGGGTCTCGTCGGGGTCCTCGGGAATCCGACACGCGCGTTCGAGCAACAATCCGGCCGTGACGACCAACACCGAGATCACCGCCGCCGCTCCGGCCATGATCACCCGGTTACGAGGCCCCGAAGAGCCCATCGCTTGCAGGAAGCTTAACGCGAACCCTGCGTACACACCGGTGCACAACGCGCCGACAAACGCGCTCGCCTTGCCGATCATCAACAGGAAGACCGCACGCGACGGTTCGATCCGCTCCCGGCGCACCTGGATCCGCTGATGCGTGTTGCGCGCAGCGGCGAACAGCAACGCGGCCAGGAACGCCCAGGCGATCAGCGTCAGCCACGACACCGCGGGCGCGACCCCGCCGCCGGACTCGATCGCCTTCACCAGCGTGACGCCGACCGCGACGCCGAGAACGGCGATCGCGACCAGCAGCCGCCGTGACGTCGGCCGCACCGAACCCGGAGGCGGGCCCTGACTGTCGTCCCGGGGCGCCCGGCCGGGCTCGGTACCGCCGGACACCACTACTGCAGCTCGATGTCGAGCTTGGTCACGCCGTCGGTTCCGACCTTGGCGAGCAGGTCCGCGACCGGGCCGTGGCCCGGCAGGACGGCGTCCCGCTCGATGTCGAGCCAGGGCGCCAGCACGAACGCACGCTCGTGCGCCCGCGGGTGCGGGATGGTCAGTTCCTCGGTCTCGATCGTCTTCTGCCCGTAGGTGATCAGGTCGACGTCGAGGGTCCGCGGCGCGCCCGGGACGCTGCGCTCCCGGCCGAACGCCTGCTCGACCGCGTGTGCGCGCTCCAGCAGCAGGTCGACGGCCAGCGTGGTGTCCGCGAGCAGGACGATGTTCAGGTACGAACCGGACTCGTCCGGGCCGCCCACGGGTTCGGTCTCGTACACCGGCGAGACCTCGACCACCACGACGTCCGGGGTGTCCCGCAGCGCGTCGACCGCGCCCTGCAGGTTCGCCTCACGGTCGCCGAGATTGCTGCCGAGCGACAGGATCACCTGGCGGATCGGCTTCAGGCCGCCGCTCAGGGTGTCCGCGTCGATGACGTGGGGACTAGGGGTCTCAGTCACGAGGATTCTCCGGCTCTGCGCTGCACGGTCAGGACAACGTCGTCGAACGGCACCGTGATCGGCGCCGAGGGTTTGTGGATGGTGACCGCCGTCGCTGTCACCCGCTCGTCGGCGAGACAGAGATCGGCGATCCGCTGGGCGAGGGTCTCGATCAGGTCCACCGGGTCGGTCTCGATCGCCTGGTGCACCCGCTCGGCCACCACCCCGTAGTTCACGGTGTCGGCCAGGTCGTCGGAAGCCGCCGCGGGCCGGGTGTCCAGCTCCAGCCGGACGTCCACGACGAACTCCTGCCCGTCGGCCCGCTCGTGGTCGAACACCCCGTGGCGCCCGAACCCTCGGATGCCACGGATCTCGATCACGTCAGGAGGGCTTACGGGACCGCTCATTCCGCCTCCTCCTGTGGGCCCCCAGACGACAGTACCGGTGAGGCATGGTGGATCCACAACCGCCAGCCGCTGGAAGTTCTGCGGAAAACGTTGGTCGCGAGCGCCTTCCCGCCCGCGAACCCCTCCTCCGGGGCGCCCTCGCCGGAGGACAGCACGTTCTCCGTACACGTGACGTAGGCCACGTCGCCGTCCACCCGCACCTGCACGTCGGTGAGGAAGAACTGGATATACGGCGTGTTCGCGAAGATCATCGCCCAGGCCCGCATCATCTCGGCGTACCCGGAAATGGCCGCGTTTCCGGGATGGATGCACACCGGGTCCGGCTCCGGCAGCCAGACGGCCGCCATCAGGTCCAGGTCACCGGCCTCGAACGCGTTGTAGAAGGCGGTGTTGGCCTGCAGCACGACGTCCTCCACCGTGGCGCCGGCCGGCCCCTTGGGCGCGCCGTCCTGCCGCGGTCCGTCCGTCATACCGTTCCCCATCTCTTCGCCACCCGGACCGCGTCCGCGCTCGGTGCCACCGCGTGGGCCCGGACACACCAGGCACCCGCGGCGGCGGCCAGGGCGGATACGGCCACGCTCGCGTCGTCTCGTCGTACGGCCGGTCTGGGTTCACCGGTCTGCTCGTCGGCGAGCAGCCTACCGAGGAACGTCTTCCGGGACGCACCGATCAGCAACGGTCTTTCCAGGACGGCGAATTCCCGCAACCGGCGAAGAATCTCCCAGTTGTGCTCCGCGTTCTTCGCGAAACCGAGGCCGGGGTCGAGGGCGACCCGGTTCAGGTCGATGCCCGCGCGGCTGATCACGTCGAGGCGTTCACCCAGCTCGGCGATCACCTCCGCGACCACGTCGGCGTACTCGGCCTTGTTCTGCATGTCGATCGAGTGCCCGCGCCAGTGCATGCACAGGTACGGCGTGCGGCGCTCGGCGACCAGCGGGAGCATGTCCGGATCGGCCTGCCCGCCGGACACGTCGTTGATCATCGTGGCGCCGGCGTCGAGGGCCAACTCGGCGACGTTCGCCCGCATGGTGTCGACCGAGATGATCGCGCCTTCCGCGGCGAGGGTCTCCACGACCGGGATCACCCGGCGGATCTCCTCCTCCGGCGACGGCCGGACGGCGCCCGGCCGGGTGGACTCACCACCCACGTCCAGCAGGTCGGCGCCCTCGGCCAGCAACTCCCGGCCGTGCTTGATCGCGGCACTCGGCTCGAACCACTCGCCGCCGTCCGAGAACGAGTCCGGTGTCACGTTCACCACACCCATGACGAGGCACCGGTCCAGGACCGGCAACCCGTCGACGTGACCCCACGGCTCAGTTCTCACCCACACACCGTAGTAGCCCCCGCCCCCAACCGGACAACCAGCCGCGTTTCCCCTCCCCAACCCATTTGGCTGGCTACCCAGCCACCTGGTGGGTTCTGCACCCTCATTCCGGGTGACAAACCCCCCACTTCGCTGGGTAGCCAGCCAAATGGGGATGCGTCAGTCGGCGAGGATCAGGCGGGACTTCGTTGCTTGCAGGACGGGCGTGATGGGTTGTGCGTACGACTCGTTGGTCTGGCCATACTTCTCCAGGCACTTGCCGTCGATCAGGGCCGCGCCGCTGGTGATGCCCTGCGCGTAGTTCCCGGTCATGCTGGCGCCGCCGGAGTCGCCCGCCTCGACGCAGGCGGTGTGCTGGAACAGCCCGCGGACCACGCGGTTGTTGCCGTAGTTGACCGTCACGTTCCGCGCGACGATCCGCCCGCAGGTCCACCCGGTGCTCTTACCCGACTTGCACAGCGTCGAGCCGACGGTGGCGTCCGCGATCCCCTTGACCGCGACGTTGCCGTTCCCCCAGCCCTCGACGTACCCCTGCTGGTCCCAGCCCTCGATCACGCCGACGGACCCGAAGTCGTGGCCCGGGAAGCTCGAGGTGGAGGTGTTGCCGAGGATGTACCCGTTGCGGGAGAACGACGGCCGGCCGGACGTGCAGTGCCCCGCGGTCAGGAAGATCCGGTTGCCCTTGCGGGTCTTGGCGTTGAACCCGAGCGAGCACACGTACCCGGTGTTCTTGTCGACCTGGACGCCGCCGCGCAGGCCGAAGTCGTCCGCGGTCGGCCGGACCGAGCCGGACACCCGGCGGACCGTGACCCGATCGCCGTTCGACTCGGCGCGGGCCAGGAAGCGGTTGGTGATCGAGTCGTGCGCGGTCCGCGGCACCGACACCACCACGGTCCCGGAGACCGGATCGACGTACCAGGACCGGACCTTGCCGGCGCTGGACCTGGTGGCGAGCTGGTTCAGCTCGCCCTGGACGGCGTTCAGCTGGCGGGCCGTGTACTTCACCAGGCGCGGGATCGCGCCGATCTGCCGGACCAGCTCGGCCGTCGACAGGTCCGAGACCGCGACGACCAGCTCGCCGCCGTCGTCGTAGTAGCTGCCCACGAAGCCCGCGTCGGAGCCGAGCTCGGACTGCAGGGTCTCGGCGATCAGCGGGTCCACGGTCGGCTTCGCGGCCTGATGGTCGGCCTTGGCCCGCGTGTCCGCGGTGGCCCAGTTCGCCGCGACCAGTCCGCCTGCCGTCAGGACTGCGACCCCGGCCAATGCGGCGCCGACCCGGAAACGCCCCGACATCCTGTCCTCCTCACACCGGCACCTGGTCCCCGTTGGCCACGATGCCACTACGGAAAGTAAACGCTCAGCAACAGAATGTCCATAGTGCCGGACTCTCAAACTTCAACGAAGTCCCGGGTCGCGGGGCTACGGGCCGACGGGCGTCAGCCGACGATCAGGCTCATCGCCTCGGCGCGGGTGACCGGGTTGCGGAGCTGGCCGCGGACGGCCGACGTGATCGTCTTCGCGCCCGGTTTCCGGACGCCGCGCATCGTCATGCACAGGTGCTCGCACTCGATCACGACGATCACGCCGCGCGGCTGCAGGATCTCGACCAGGGACTCGGCGATCTGCGTGGTCAGCCGTTCCTGGACCTGCGGCCGTTTCGCGTACACGTCGACCAGCCGGGCGAGCTTCGACAACCCGGTCACCCGGCCGTCCCGGCTCGGGATGTACCCGACGTGCGCGACCCCGGTGAACGGCACCAGGTGGTGCTCGCACAGGCTCCAGACCTCGATGTCCTTCACCAGGATCATCTCGTCGTGCTCGAGCGCGAACGTGGTCGTCAGCACGTCCTCGGCGCCCTGCCCGAGGCCGGCCGTGATCTCGGCGTACGAGCGGGCCACCCGGGCCGGTGTGTCCTGCAGACCCTCGCGGTCCGGGTCCTCGCCGATCGCGAGCAGCAGCTCGCGCACGGCTCGTTCCGCCCGCTGGTGGTCGAACTTCGGTGACGTCATCCCTGGAACGCTACCGGCACCGCGAACGGCGAACGCCGCCACCCGGACGGGTGGCGGCGTTCAGCTCACTGCTTGCTGGTCACTTGCTGGACGGCGGGGTCGGGCCGCTGCCGTACTCCGGCGGGCGGATCGCCTCGTCGGGGCCGACCGAACCGCCCGGCAGCACGTCGGACAGCGAACCGTTCTGCTCGGCGCGCGACCCGTTGACCGGCATCACCGGCGGCTGGTCGGACGGCACCCGGGTGGACGAGCCGGTCCAGGCCGGCCGCCGCTCCCGCTTGATCACCGGCTCGAACACGCGGGCGATCTGGTGCTTGTCCAGGGTCTCCTTCTCCAGCAGCTCCTCGACCAGGTGGTCCAGGACCGCCCGGTTCTCGACCAGGATGTCGAAGGCCTCCTGGTGCGCGTTCAGGATCAGCTTGCCGACCTCCTCGTCGACCGCGGCCGCGATCTCCTCGGAGTAGTTCCGCTGGCTGCCCAGGTCGCGGCCAAGGAACGGCTCGCTGCTCTCCTGACCGAACTTGATCGCGCCGAGCCGCTCGGTCATGCCGTACTGCGTGACCATCGCCCGGGCCAGCGCAGTGGCCTTCTCGATGTCGTTGCTGGCGCCCGTGGTCGGGTCGTGGAAGACCATCTCCTCGGCCGCCCGGCCGCCGAGCATGTAGGCCAGCTTGTCGAGCATCTCGGAGCGGGTGGTCGAGTACTTGTCCTCGTCCGGCATCACCATCGTGTAGCCGAGCGCGCGGCCGCGCGGCAGGATCGTCACCTTCTGCACCGGGTCGGAGTGCGGCAGCGCCGCGGCGACCAGGGCGTGACCGCCCTCGTGGTACGCGGTGAGCACCTTCTCCTTGTCCGACATCAGGCGGGTCCGGCGCTGCGGGCCGGCGATGACCCGGTCGATGGCCTCGTCCAGCGCGCGGTTGTCGATCATCTGCGCGTTCGAGCGGGCGGTCAGCAGGGCCGCTTCGTTCAGCACGTTGGCCAGGTCGGCGCCGGTCATACCGGGCGTCCGGCGGGCGACCGCGGTGAGGTCGACGTCCTGCGCCATCGGCTTGCCGCGGGCGTGCACCTTGAGGATCTTCTGCCGGCCGGGCAGGTCCGGCGCGTCGACGGCGATCTGCCGGTCGAACCGGCCGGGCCGCAGCAGCGCCGGGTCGAGCACGTCGGGCCGGTTGGTGGCCGCGATCAGGATCACACCGCCGCGGACGTCGAAGCCGTCCATCTCGACCAGCAGCTGGTTCAGCGTCTGCTCGCGCTCGTCGTGACCGCCGCCGAGGCCCGCGCCGCGGTGCCGGCCGACGGCGTCGATCTCGTCGATGAACACGATCGCCGGCGCGTTGGTCTTGGCCTGCTCGAACAGGTCCCGGACCCGGGAGGCGCCGACACCGACGAACATCTCGACGAAGTCCGAACCGGAGATCGAGTAGAACGGCACGCCGGCCTCGCCCGCGACCGCACGGGCCAGCAGGGTCTTACCGGTACCGGGCTGGCCGTAGAGCAGCACGCCCTTCGGGATCTTGGCGCCGACGGCCTGGAACTTGCCCGGCTCCTGCAGGAACTCCTTGATCTCCTGGAGCTCCTCGATCGCCTCGTCGACGCCCGCGACGTCGGCGAACGTGGTCTTCGGGGTGTCCTTGGTGACCAGCTTGGCCTTCGACTTGGCGAAGCTCATCACCCGCGAGCCGCCGCCCTGCATCGAGTTCATCAAGAAGATGAACACGACCGCGATCAACAGGAACGGGATCAGCGTGGAGAACACCTGGCCGATGAAGCTCGGCTTCGGGTTCTCGACGTCGTACCGCTCGATCTTGCCGTCCTGGAACAGCGTCTGCAGGTCGTTCCCGAGCGAGTTGCCCTGGCCGTCGACCCAGTGCGCCCGGAGCTTGGTGCCGTCGGTCTTCTCGACCCGGATCTCCTGGTCCGGGTCGATCAGCGTCACCGTCTTGATCGTCTTGTCGCTCGACGACTTGGCCTGCTGGATCAGCTGCACGACCTGGCCGGTCGGCTCGGTCTTGTACCCGGTCGAGCCGGTCAGGAGCTGCCCGATCACCAGCACGCCGAGGAAGGCGACGACGATCCAGAACAGGGGTCCGCGGAAGATGCGCTTCACGTCCATGATCGGGGCCTAGGCCCCGTCCCTCCTAGCTCGGCAGGCCCGGGTGTCGCGGGCTTGTGACGGTAATACCAGTCCAAGTGTCTCGTGCCGCACAAGACAACACAGCACTAGGGTCACCAAAGGACAGTACGACCCGTTGTACAGGCCGTCACCAAGTCTGCCCAGAAGCCTAGACCGGGGCGGTGGGGTGGGGAAGGTATCTGGGGAGCTCAGGAATAGACGTGCGGGGCGAGTGTGCCCACGCAGCGCAGGTTCCGGTACTTCTCGGCGTAGTCCAGCCCGTAGCCGACGACGAACTCGTCCGGCAGCTCCAGGCCGACGTACTTCACCGGGACCCGCATCTTCGCCGCGTCCGGCTTCACGAACGCCGTGCACAGCTCCAGCGAGGCCGGCTTGCGTGACTCCAGGTTGCTGACCAGCCAGCTCAGCGTGAGACCGGTGTCGATGATGTCCTCGACGATCAGCACGTGCCGGTTGGTGATGTCGGTGTCCAGGTCCTTCTGGATCCGCACCACGCCCGACGACTTGGTCCCGGAGCCGTACGACGAGATGGCCATCCAGTCCATCTCCACGTGCCGGCTGAACGACCGGGCCAGGTCGGCCATCACCATCACCGCGCCGCGCAGGACGCCGACCAGCAGCAGGTCCTTGCCCTCGTAGTCCGCCTCGATCCGCGCTGCCAGCTCGCGCAGCTTCGCGAGGATCTGCTCCTCGGTGTAATGGATCTTGGTCAGGTCCTTCTCGATGTCCGCCGCATCCACGCGGCTCAGCCTGTCACATCCGGGCCGAGGATGATGAATCCGCCCTTGCGGATCGCCCGGACGCCCTGGGGCAGATCGATCCAGCGCTGGCCGCGCCAGTCGGTCACCAGCGCGTCGACCGACGCCACATGGCCGGCGGTCAGGTCGGTGGCGCGGCAACCGGCTTCGAGCGCGGCCTGCCGCAGGACCCGCGTCCGGATCGCGGCGGGTTGGTCCTCGAGTACGCCGACGTCGCTGCGGACCTCTCCCTCGGCCCGGCTCAGCGCGGTCTCGGCCACGTCCGCGGCGAGCTGATCGAGCGCATCCGCGTCCGCCCGGAGCAGTCCCGCCGTACGGGCCAGCGCCTCGACCACACCGGGCCCCAGCGCCTCCTCCAGCACGGGCAGCACCTCGTGACGCACCCGGACCCGCGTGTACTGCGGGTCGTCGTTGTGCGGATCGTGCCACGGCCGCAGCCCCGAGGCGATACACGCAGCAGCCGTAGTGGCCCGCGGCACCTCCAGGAACGGCCGCCGCAACAATCCCACCGCCGGGGCCATCCCCGCCAAGGACCGCGCCCCTGACCCGCGGCCCAGCCCGAGCAGCACGGTCTCAGCCTGATCGTCACGCGTGTGGGCCAGCAGCACGACATCTGCGGCCAGCTCGTCCGCCACATCCCGCAGAGCGTCGTACCGAGCCGTGCGAGCCGCGCCCTCCGGTCCGCCCTCGGTACCCACCTCGACCTCGCGGACGAGAACAGGGTCGAGCCCGAGCCCACGGCACTGCTCAGCAGCCGTCTCAGCGACGTGCGACGAGTCCGGCTGCAGCCCGTGGTCCACGATGACCGCCCCGGCTCTCAGACCGAGCTTGGGCGCCTCGAAGGCGGTAGCGGCCGCCAGCGCGAGCGAGTCCGTCCCGCCGGAGCAGGCGACCAGGACCGTCGTACCTTGCGGCAGCTCGGCCAGCGTGGCGCGGACGGCTTCCCTGGAACGGGCAACGGCCGGGTGCAGTTTCCCCCGCCGCTGCTCGACCAGGTGCTCAGCCGTGAAGTCGGGCGACCCAGGCATCGGGGTTCGCGATCTCGTTCTTGGTCGGCAACGTGTTCGGGCCGGTCCAGACCCGGTTGAAGCCCTCCATCCCGACCCGGTCGACCACCCGGCGGACGAACGCGGCGCCGTCCTTGTACTGCCGGAGCTTCGCGTCCAGCCCGAGCAGCCGCTTCAGCAGCTGGTCCACCGGGTTGCCGCTCGCGCGCCGCGACGAGAACTTGGACCGGATGGTGTCCACGGTCGGGATGACCGACGGCCCGACCCCGTCCATCACGAAGTCGGCGTGGCCCTCGAGCAACGACATGACGGCGGTCAGCCGGTCGAGCACGGCGCGCTGCTCCGGCGACTGCATCAGGTCCACCAGGCTGAGCTCGGCCTCACCACGCACCGATCTGCCCAGCCGCTGCACCGCCTCCCGGAACATGGCGGCGTACGCCGAGGCGTCCAGCTCGGCTTGGTCCAGGAACAGGGCGATCTCCGAGCGCAGGTGATCCCGCAGCCAGGGCACCGCCGTGAACTGCACCCGGTGCGTCTCCTCGTGCAGACACACCCACAACCGGAAGTCCCGTGGTACGACGCCCAGCTCGGACTCCACGTGCATCACGTTCGGCGCGACCAGCAGCAGCCGACCGGTCAGACCGGGACGGTCCGGGTCGGGCTGCGCCGGGTAGAACGGGTCGAACTGGCCGAGCACTCGCGACGACAGGAAGGCCAGCAGCGCGCCGGCCTCGATCCCCGTTACCCGGGAACCGACCGCAGACGACAGGCCGGGCGTCCGGTCCGCCTTCTCGCGCAGCTTGTCCGCGAGCGGCTGCAGCACGGTCCGGAAACCGTCCGCGTTCGCCTGCACCCAGCCGGGCCGGTCGACGATCATCACCGGGGCCGTGGCCGAGGTGGCCTGCAGCCCGGTGAACTCGCGGACATGACCCTCGGACTCGGCCGCGAACTGACGCAGCTCGGCGACCACCTGGTCCGCCTCCGCGCGGCTGACCGCCGGGCCCGGGCGCAGCAACTTCCGCGCCACGCCGGTCGCCAGCTGCCAGTCGACCATCTCGGCCGTGGTCCCGCCTTCCGCCGTACTCATACAAAGACCCTAGTGGTATGTCCCAACATGCGCCCCCGATCAGCAGCCGCAATTGGCCAGCGCGGCGGTCGCACGGTCCAGTGCGGCGCGGGCGTCCAGCGTCTTCGGGACCGGCACGCTGTCACTGGCGATCGCAAACACCAAGAGCGTGCCGGAACGGTCACGGGCGTAACCAGCCAGGCTGTGGACCCCTGTGAGCGTTCCTGTCTTCGCGCGGACCATACCGGTCCCAGTGCCCGTCCCCGCGGTGGTGAATCGCTCCCGGAGGCTCCCGTTGAAGCCGGCCACCGGTAGACCGCTCAGGAGGTGCCGCAGCTCCGGGTGGTCCTTGGACACGGCTACCCGGACCGCACCGGCGAGCAGGTCGAGCGGGACCTTGTTGGCGCGCGTCAGCCCGCTGCCGTCGTAGATCCGGGCCTTACTGACGTCCAGACCGAGCTTGGTCAGCGTGGCGCGGAGGCCCTGGACGCCACCGGCGTACGAGCCGCCGTTGCCGGTCGCGATGCCGACCTGCCGCAGCAGGACCTCGGCGCCGTCGTTGTCGCTGTGCAGGTTCACGTACTCGACGATCTGGCCGAGCGTGGGCGACTTGACCTGCGCGAGCGGCTTGGCAGCGGCGGGTGCCTTCGTGGCCTTGGTGGTCGCCGCGACCTTGATGCCGTACTGCTGCAGGAGCTTCTGGAAGGAGGTGGCGGCGGTCTGCGCCGGGGAGGTCGACCGCTTGGCCATGCCCGGCGACAGGCGTCCCTCGTTGACCCAGAGCGCCGAAGTCGGGGCAGCGATGCCCTCGGGGACGTAGTTCGCCTCCCAGTTCGCGTTGATCGCCGGCCCGGAGAACAGCGACGCGTCGTACCCGAGAGTCACCGAGGCGACGCCCTGAGCCTTCAGGGCCTTCGCCGTGCTCGCAGCCAAGGCCTGGAGGGTGGCGCGGGCCGGGAAGCCGTCGCTGGCGGAGGGCTTCGCGGCCAGCAGCGGGTCGCCGCCGCCGACCAGGACGATCGAGCCCTGGCCCGTGCTCACCACCTTGGTCGTGAAGGTGTGCTCCGGTCCGAGGTTCGCCAGCGCCGAGACCGTGGTCAGCAGCTTGAGCGTGGAGGCCGGTGTGTACGGCGTGGCGGCCCCGACCGAGAACACCGGCTTGCCGCGCGACGCGTCGTACACGTAGATGCCGTGGTGCGGGCCGAGCGACGGGTCCTTGAGGACCGCCGCGAGCGCCGTGCCGACGCCGGCCGCGGTCGGTGCGGCGCCTTCGGTGGTCGCCGGCACCAGAACGGCCGGTGCCTGCGCTGCGGCCTGCCGCGTGGTCTGCGCTGATCCGGGGACGGCGCGCGCGCTGCTCACCAGGCCGGCGCAGAGCGCCGTGGCGAGCAGCGTGACGAATGCCGCACGGGCAGGTCGGGCCACCGGGCTGCTCCTGTCATTCGGTCGGTCGGAACCGTGACAGTATCTGCCGTATGGAGTTCGACGTCTTCATCGAGATCCCCAAGGGCACTCGCAACAAGTACGAGCTGGACCACAAGACGAACCGTCTGCGGCTGGACCGGACGCTGTTCACCGCGACCCAGTATCCGTCCGACTACGGGTTCATCGAGGACACCCTCGGACAGGACGGCGACCCGCTCGACGCCCTCGTCCTGCTCCCCGAGCCGACCTTCCCGGGCTGCCTGATCCGCTCGCGCGCGATCGGCATGTTCCGGATGACCGACGAGAAGGGCCCGGACGACAAGGTCCTCTGCGTCCCGGCCGGCGACCCGCGCCAGGAGCACCTGCGCGACATCCACCACGTGCCGGAGTTCGACCGCCTCGAGATCCAGCACTTCTTCGAGGTCTACAAGGACCTGGAGCCCGGCAAGTCCGTCGAGGGCGCCACCTGGGTCGGCCGCGCCGACGCCGAGGCCGAGATCACCGCCTCCTTCGAGCGCCTGAAGACCGAGGCACACTAATCGCCTGACACGCGGCGGAGCAGGGCGAGCAGCGTCTTGCGCTCCGCCGCGGTGAGCGGCTTCAGCAGGTCCGTCTCGGCGGCGTGGATGAGCTCGTCCATCGTGGTGAGCTGCCGCTCGCCCGCCGGGGTGATCGCGACGATCTTGCGTCGCCGGTCGGCGGGGTCGACCCGCCGCGCCAGGAACTCCAGCTCCTCGAGCTCGTCGAGCAGTGTGACCAGATCGCTGCGGTCCAGCCCGATCCGGTCCGCGAGCGTCGCCTGCGCGGCCTCGCCGTCGTCGGCCAAGCTCGCCAGCACGTGGTAGTGCTGCGTCCGGACGCCGGCGTCGGTCATGTGCTGCCGGACCAGCCGTTGCGCGTGCTGACTCGCCCGCCCCAACGCCCAGAGCGCGTGGTCGGACAGCCGGTGGCTCGGCGACTTCTTCACCGCACCAACTCTATTGGCAGCGGCGACGCGCGGCGTTATCGTGGGACTTTCCCATTATTTATAACTCCCACGATATGGAGTACCCACCATGCGCGCAGTGCGCTTCCACCACCACGGCGGTCCCGACGTCCTTCAGCTCGACGAGGTCGCCGTCCCCGCGCCCGCCGCCGGTCAGGTGCTGATCCAGGCCGAGGCGATCGGGGCGAACGCGATCGACACCGTGCTCCGCCGCGGCAACTCCCCCTGGGACCGGCCGCTCCCCGGCACGCTGACCGGCGACGTCGTCGGCCGCGTCGTCAAGCTCGGGCCCGGCACGCCGCCCGCCCTCCTCGGCCAACGGGTCAGCGCCCTGTCAGAGGATGCGTTCGGCGACTACGCGGTTGCCGACGCCGCCTTCCTCGCGCAGATCCCCGACAACGCCGACGCGGCCGAGGCGACGATGATGTCGATGACCGCCCCGCTCGCTCTCCGGCTCCTCGAAGCGGGCCGCCTCCCGGCCGGAGGCACTGTCCTGGTCCATTCGGCCGCCGGCACCGTCGGCCACCTCGCGGCCCAGCTCGCCCGCTCCTACGACCCGAAGACGATCATCGGTACGGCGTCCTCCCCCGCCCGCCTCGACTTCATCCGCGACCTCGGCGCCGAGCCCGTCGACCTGACCGACCCCGCGTGGCCGGACCGGGTCCGCGCGATCGCCCCCGACGGCCTCGACACGGTCCTCGACGCGATCGGCGGCACCGTCTTCGCGCAGGGCCTCGACCTGGTCAAACCCCTCGGCACGATGGTGTCGTACGGCGCGATCAGCACCGAGGTCCCGATGATCCCGGCGCTCGGCCTGCGGTCGCGATCGGTGACCGGGGTCTCCCTCTACGGCTGGCAGCAGGCGCGGCCGGACGAGGCGCGTGCCGACATCGCCGAGGCCACCCGGCGCTGGCAGACCGGCGAACTCCGCCCGGTCGTGCACGCGACCCACCCGCTCGCCGACGTCGCCCGGATCCACGAAACCCTCGACGCCCGGGCCAATCTCGGTCGGCTCGTCGCGACCCCCTGATTAGAATCGTCCGGTGGAGCTTCGGCAGCTGCGGTACTTCGTCGGCGTCGCCGAGGAGCTGCATTTCGGCCGGGCCGCCGAGCGGCTGTACATCTCCACCCCGACCCTCAGCCAGCAGATCAAGCAGCTCGAGCGCGAGGTCGGCACCAGCCTGCTGATCAGGCACAGCCGCGGCGTCGAACTGACCCCGGCCGGGCAGGTCTTCCTGGCCCGCGCCCGGGAGACCATCCAGGCGGCCGGCCTGGCGCTGAAGGACACGCGCCGGGCCGCCGGCCTGGACGAACCGGTGCTCCGGCTCGGCCTGCTGAACGGAATCCCCGGCTGGCTCCCGGCCGCCCTCGAACAGCTCGCCGCCGAACGCTTTCCGGCCGGCACGGTCACGCTGGAGGCCGGCACCACCACCGACCAGCTCCGGATGCTCGGCGCCGGCGAGATCGACCTCGGCCTGGTCCGCGCACCGGTGACGTTGCCGCCGGCCATGACATCGGAGCAGCTCGCCGACGAAGAGCTCGGCGTCCTGCTGACCGCGACCCATCCGCTCGCCACCGAACCCGAACTGACGCTCGACGACCTGGCAGGGCTCGAGCTGATCTGGATCCCGCGCGCCGCCGCGCCCGAGTTCTACGACGACGCGCTCCGCCGGATCGGCACCGGCGTACGGCTGAGCGACATCAGCATGAGCCACTCGCAGCTGCGGTCGGCCCTGCTCGTCCGGCGCTCCGCGATCAGCCTCGGCTCCCGCCGCGCCGCCACGCCGGACATCGTCTGGCGACCGCTCGCGGGCCGGCCGATGATCGCCCGGTACGCCGCCGTGTGGCGCACCGACTCGACCAATCCCGTGCTCCGGGCGATGACCGTTAGTCCCGGCCTAACGGTCGTTAGGCAACACGACGTGGCGGACTGACTCACCTGGTGGTTGGCTCGAATCGTCAACCACCGAAGGAGAAACAGTTGCGGGAACACGTCGTGATCGTCGGCGGAAGCTCCGGTATGGGCCGCGCCCTCGCCGCCGAACTCGTTGCCCAGGGCAGCGAAGTCACCGTCGCCGGGCGATCGGCGGACAAGCTCGCCGACGTACGCCGGGAGCTCGGCGTCCGCACCGTCGCCATGGACGTCGGCGTCGAGCAGGACATCGAGCGGCTCTTCGCCGTCACCGGCACGGTCAGCCACATCGTCAGCACGGCCGCCGACGTCGGCGGCGCCTACCAGCCGATCGCGGCGTACGACGTCCGCGCGGCCCGCTCCGCGGTCGACTCCAAGCTGCTCGGACCGCTGCTGCTCGCCAAGCACGGCGCGCCGCTGCTCGAACCCGGCGGCTCGATCGTGTTCACCTCGGGCATCGCGGCGTACCGGCCGGGCCCCAGGGCTTCGTTGCTCGCGGCACTCAACGGCGCACTGGCATCGCTGGCCGCGGCGCTCGCGGTCGAACTCGCGCCGTTGCGCGTCAACGTGGTCTCACCCGGCTGGGTCGACACCCCGATCTGGCAGGACGTCGCCGGCGACGCGGCGCCGGAAACCCTGGCCGCGATGGCGGCCCGCCTCCCGGTCGGCCGGATCGGCCGGACCCAGGATATCGCCGCGGCGATCATCGCCCTGCTGCGCAATGGTTTCATCACCGGCACCGTTCTGCACGCCGACGGCGGACACCGGCTGGCCTAGGAAAGGAGCGTCCCCGGCAACGCGCCGTTGCCGGGGACCGCTGGATCAGGGGCGACCGAAGAAGTCCGGGGGCTCCCAGTAGTACACGCTGTCGATCTGCACCGGCTTGCCGGTCCGCGGCGCGTGGATCATCCGCCCGTTGCCGAGGTACATCGCGACGTGGTGGATGGTGCCCGGGTCGTTGGGGTCCAGCGACCAGAAGATCAGGTCGCCGGGCCGCAGCTCGTCCTCGTCGATGTGCCGGATCTGTTCGTACTGCGCGACGCTGTAGTGCGGCAGCTGGACGCCGGCCTGCTCCCACGCACCCTGCGTCAGCCCGGAGCAGTCCCACCGGTTCGGGCCGGTCGCGCCCCACAGGTACATGTCGCCGAGCTGCCGCATCGCGAAGTCGATCGCGGCCTGCGCGCCCTTCCGCGTGCCGTGGCTGCCGCCGTCGTTGCCGCCGTCGTTGCCGCCGTCGTTGCCGCCGTCGTTGCCGCCGTTGTTGTCGCGCGGCGGGGTCGGCTTGTGGCGCTTCGGCGGGTTCTTCTTGCCGCTGTCCTGGTTCTGCTTCTGCTGCTCGCGCTCCTCGCGGGCCTTCTCCGCGGCCTCGCGGGCCGCCTCGGCCGCCTCCCGGCGCCGCTCGGCGGCCTCCCGGGCGGCGATCCGGCGCTTCAGCTCGGCGGCCTTGCGCGCGGCCAGCTCGGCGGCGCGCTGCCGGGCGAGCTCCTCGAGCCCGCGCTGCCGCTGGGCGGCGACCTGGACCGAGATGTTCTGCAGGGTGGCGAGCTGCGCGATCGACTGCTTGCGCTGGACGCCGATCGCGGTCACCGCCGCGGACTGCGCGGCCTCCGCGGCCTCGGCCGCCTTCTTCGCCTTGGCCGCCTCGTCGGTCGCCTTCTTCACCTTCACGACGGCCTGGTCGGCCTGCACCTTGAACAGGTTCGTCATCACCTCGGTGGCGGTGAACCGCAGGTACGAGCCCTGCATCGCCGCCGACACCGAATGCGCGGTGCCGGCCGAGTCGAGCAGCTCCTGCGGGCCCTCCGCGGTGAAGAGCGGAGCGAGCTTCGCGACGTCACCGCCGCCCTGGTACGACGCGGCGGCGAAGCGGCCGATCTGCTGCCGCTGGGCGGCCAGCGTCTTCTGGGCCTCGGCGGCCCGGGCCGCGGCGGCGGCCGCCTCGGCCTTGGCCTGCTGCAGCCGGTAGACGGCGCCGTTGTACGCCTCGTCGGCGATGCCGGACTGGACGCCGAGTTGCTCCAGCCGCGCGGCCGCGGCGGCGAGCTGGCGCTCGATCGCGCCGACCTGAGCGGCCTTGGAGGCGGCGGCCTGCTTGGCACGCTCGACGGCGGCCTTGGACGGAATCACCGGCGGCTTCGGCTTGGCGGCCTCGGCCGGGAGGGTGGGCACGGCCATGGCACCGGCCAAGCAGATCGCGAGCACCCCGGAGAGCAGCACCTTGCCTGCCCTGCCGGTCTTCCCAGCACTCGTGACCCGCTCGCCGGACGTGGCCCTGAGGGGCGTCCGCATCGGGATGGTTCCTTCCGCCGGTCACGAACCCCTTCCCCAGGGTTCGTGAACTTTTGGTCCTCCTGGACCACATACGTGACACTAGTTGCCTGTAGCCCCATTGGGAACAGCTTTCACACAAGTATCTTTGTTTCACCCGTGTGTCGACTTGACAAACTACAAGCTTGTAATTCCGCGAATCCGCAGGTGAGCGCACGAAAACGCCCCTCCGGCCGGCGCCGGAGGGGCGTTTCTGCGAGCTGCTGGGTTCAGCTCAGGACGAACGAGGCGACCACCGGCAGGTGGTCCGAGGCCGGCGTCACGGGGACGGCGGCCTTCGTCGGGCGCAGGCCTGCGCTGTGCAGCTGGAAGTCGATCCGCTTGGTCGGGTTGTCCGCCTCGATCGTGTAGCCGGGGCCGCTGCCGACCTCGTCCCAGGTGTCGGCGTACACCGCGGTCAGCGTCTTGATCTCGGGCTTCTCGGGCGTCGCGTTCAGGTCGCCGACGAGCAGCGTCGGGGTTTCGGAGCCGCTGAGCAGCTCGACCACCTGCTGCGCCTGCTCGAGCCGTTCGGCGTTGTTGTTGCTGGTCAGGTGCGTGTTCGCGAACCGCAGCTTGGCGCCGCGCACCGTGATGTCCGCCACGGCCAGACCGCGCTGCTCGCCGGTCGGGTAGAGCGGCAGAAGGGTGTTCTCGAAGTCCTGGATCGGGTACTTCGACAGGATCGCAGTGCCGTACTGACGCCGCGGCTCACCCGGGTTCAGCGGCGGCAGGTCGAGGTTGGCGGCGTACGCGTAGTGCATCTTCAGCCGCTGCGCGAACCAGGCCGGCTGGTCGACCCAGTTGCTCCGCTCGGCCCAATGCCGGTCGACCTCCTGCAACCCGATCACGTCGGCCCCGGACTGCTCGATCAGGGCGGCGATCCGCTCGAGATCGAGGACGCCGTCGATCCCGGCGCCGTGGTGGATGTTGTACGTCATGACGGTCAGCGGCCGGCCCGGACGACCCGCGTCGGGCTGAGCCGCGGCAACGGTGGGGACCACCATCAGCAGTCCGGCGAGAACGGTCAGCAATTTACGCATGACCACATCCTTCCGGAAAACCGGCGACACCCGCGCGACGAGCGGGTGTCGCCGGTCTGAACGTGAGAGGGCGCCCGCGGACCGCTGAGCGCGGAGCTGGAAGGCACCGCGACGTGCTGGTCGCGTTCGTGACCTCGACCGACGTCAGGGTGCAGCGCGCCGGCGAGCACCCACCGCCGCGCAGCACCATCTGAGGGGTCAACCCTCCCCGTTGCCGCTTTGCCCCCCGGTATGCACGGGGTCAACCGGCGATCTGCGGGGTTGACCCCTGAGATGGCCGTTCCGGGGAGGCGCCGGGGACGCCATCACGGCCGTCGTGCGGCGTTCCGGCTCAATGCACGAGCCGGCCGACGGCTCCGTTCGCGCCGGAGGCCCAGCAGCCCGCGTTGACGCCGTGGCCGGCGCATTCGACGCTGTCGAAGCTGCCGTCGTAGAACTGCTTCCAGCTGCGGCCGCCGTCGAAGCTGACGTCGCTCCCGGACGGGCCGACCGCGAGCACGGTCGTCGGCGACCACGGGACGAAGTGCGACCCGCTCCGGTAGCCCTTCGGCGCCTTGTCCGCCGGCACCAGCTGCCAGGTCCGGCCACCGTCGGAGGTGACGGACGCGGCCTTCACGGCCTCGGTCGGCTTCAGGAAGTCACCACCGACCGCGACGCCGAACAAGCTGTTCCGGAACGCAAGGCTGAAGATGCCGGCCGCTGCGCCGCTGGCCATCGGCGAGTCCGCGACCGTCCAGTGCCTGCCGCCGTCGATGGTCCGGAACACCCGCGGCCGGTCACCGCCGCCGCTCGCGAACCACGCCGTCCGGCCGTGCCCGGCGACCAGGCAGGTGCCACTCGCCGCGAACGCGAACTCGCCGGCGAGCGCGGCCGGCATCCCGTCGCCCGGCTGCACGGTCCAGGACTTCCCGCCGTCGGACGTCGCGGCGATCCGGAACTTTCCGTCCACCGGGTCGCTCAACGCCAGGCCGTGCTTGTCGTCGTTGAACGCGATGCAGTCGTAGAACGCGTTCGCGTCCGTGTTCCGGAACGTTTCCGTCCAGGTCTTTCCGCCGTCGGCCGTGCGGTACACCCGGGAGTCCTCGCCGGTCCCGATCGTCAACGCGACCGCGCGCCGCGCGTCGAACGCCTCGACATCGCGGAACTGCAGCGCTTCGGCGCCGGCCGGGCTGACGTTCTGCCAGTGTTTCCCGCCGTCGACCGTCCGCAGCACGGTCCCGCCCGACCCGCCCACCCAGGCGACGTCCTTGCTGACCGCCGCGAGTCCACGGAACTGCGCCGTGGTCCCGGTCGGTGTCAGCTCCCAGCGGTACGACGATCCGCCGTGAGCCTGGGCGGGCACGACCTGACCCATCAACAACAGACCTCCTGCCGCCAAAGCGGCCACACGCAGGATTCTCATGCGCCGCAATCTAACCGCAGCTCAGGCTGTCGTCAGCTGGAAAGACTGAGCAGTTCCTCCGTTGCAGGTGAGTTGGACGAGTTGGGTGCTGTCGGCGGCCGAGCCGTTGGGGACGGTCAGGCACTTGCTGCTGAGCCGGCTGACGAAGTGGAAATAGCCGCCGCCTTCGGAAACGGCCTGCCACTGCTGGTTGTTTCCGCCGCCGTACGTCCACAGCTGCAGCCCCGCGTTGTCCGCCGCCGAAACCCCGGTCACGTCGATCACCTTGGTGGCGTCATTGCGGTTGTTGACCCGCGTGAAACCGCTGGACGTCGGCTGGAACTGGAACTGCTGCGCCTGCGTGCCGTTGCAGGTGTACTGCTGGATCACGGTGCCGTTGGCGGTCCCGGCCGCGCGGGCGTCGACGCATTTCCCGTTGGCCTTGTTCGCAATCGAGTACCACGAGGTCGGCGACGGCTGGTCGGCCGGCGGCGTCGTACCGGCCCCGCCCAGCCACTTCAGCGCGTCCATCATGAACTGGTTCTGCGCCGGGCTGTCGAAGGTCGACGAGAGCCGGGTGTTGGTCTCGTAGTTCATCGCGTTGTGGCCGAAGTTCGCGTAGATCATCTTGTAGTTCTTGTTGGTCCAGATGATCGGGTAGTAGCCGCTGTACCAGGACTGGTTCGGGTCGGTGCCGACCGGGAAGCTGGAGGCGTCGATCGAGGCCAGGATCTGGATGTCCGGGTTGTTCCGCAGGTCGTTCTGCCAGCTGTACCACTCACTCACCGAGGAGCGGAACGTCGCGCCGGTGTTCACCAGCGCGGGGTGCGAGCGGTTCTCGGTCCGCAACGTGACCGCGGTCGGGCCCCAGGTGTTGGACTGGAACCGGCCGGTGCCGAGCAGCGTGTTGTTGAACCACGGCCAGCCGCCGCTCGCGTCGTTGTACGCCGCGACGTGGAAGCCGAAGAACGCGCCGCCGTTGTCCAGGTAGTTCTTGAACCCGTTGCGCTGCGCGTCGGTGTGCGGCGAGTCGTCGAGGAACATCACCACCTGGTACTGCGCGGCGCTCAGGTTGTTGAGCTGGTCCCAGTTGTTCGTCGCGGTGTAGGTGAAGCCGTTCTGCGCTCCGAGCTCCGGAAAACGCTGGTTGGCCTCTTTCTCGAAGTCGATGTGGGCGGCGTCCCAGGTCCCGCTGTAGAAGGCGAGCACCTTGAAGGTCGCCTGGACTCCGGCGACCGCGGTCGAGGTCAGGCCGCTGATCAGCAGCACCAGGGCGAGCAGGAATGCGGACAGGCGAAATCGATCGGAAAGCATGGGGGCGGACCTTTCCGTCAGAACCTTCTGAAATTTCAGTCCTTAAATTAACTCCCGATCAAAGCCCTGTCCAGAGCTCATCGCCTGGCTGCCCAGAACGCCCAGCAAGCGCAGCTTCTCGGCGCTCTCGCTCCCCGGCTCCGGGGTGAACACGATCAGCGTCTGCTGCTGGTCCCGGTTGTCGATCAGCTCGCAGTACAGCTCCAGCTCACCGACGACCGGATGCCGGAACCGCTTGGTCCGGCTGTGCGCGACGACCACCTCGTGCGCGTCCCAGATCTCGGAGAACTCCGGGCTGAGCTTGCGCAGCGCGCGGACGATCGAGGCGGCGTACGACTTCGGGCCGTCGATCGTCGCGACCGTTCGGAGCATCGAGACCAGCAGGCGGCTGTGCGTCGACAGCTCGGGTTCGGCGTACAGCGCCCGCGTCTCCGGATGCACGAACCAGCGGTAGACCTCGCTGCGCTCCATCCCGTCGAAGTTGGTCAGCTCGCCGGCGAACGCGACGTGGGCCGGCGTCTGCGCGACGACCTCGCCGCACCGGTTCAGCAGCAGCGCGGGTGTGTCGTGCAGTCGATCCAGGATCCGCAGCATGCCGGGGTCGACGTGGCAGGCCCGTGTCGCGCGCGGCGGCGTACCGTGACCGGCCAGCAGGAACAGGTGGTCGCGCTCCTCCAGCGTCAGGCGCAGCGCCCGCGCGATCGCCCCGAGCATCTCGACCGACGGCTGCGGGCCGCGTCCGCCCTCGAGCCGGCTGTAATAGTCGGCCGACATCGACGCCAGCGCCGCGACCTCCTCGCGGCGCAACCCCGGCGTACGGCGGCGGCGCCCACGGGGCATCCCGACGTCTTCGGGCTGCAGGGCCTCGCGGCGTTTGCGCAGGAAATCGGACAGGTCGGCGTACTCCATGTCTCCAGTGTCCACGGGCCCCGGCGGTTAACCACTGCTTGCCGAGCAGTGGCTGACCGCAGCCTGGTTGCCCGCGGCATCCGCTTCCACGCTGGAGCCATGAGAACAACAGGAAACACGATCTTCCTCACCGGCGGTACGTCGGGTATCGGTCTCGAACTCGCCCGCCGGTTCCGCGACCTCGGCAACACCGTGATCATCACCGGCCGCCGCAAGGACCTGCTCGACAAGATCACTGCCGAGGACGGCATCGAGGGCGTCGAGCTCGACGTCGCGGACCCGGCGTCGATCACCGCGGCCTACGAGACTGTCATGACCAAGCACCCGAACCTGAACGTGCTGATCACCATGGCCGGCATCATGCAGGTCGAGGACCTCCGCGACCACGATCTGGCGACGGCCGAGCAGACGATCACCACCAACCTGCTGGGCACCATCCGCACGGTCACGGCCTTCACGCCGCACCTGCTTCAGCAACAGGACGCGGTGATCATGACGGTCTCCTCAGGTCTGGCCTTCGTGCCGCTGGCGATGACCCCGACGTACAGCGCCACCAAGGCGGCCGTCCACAGCTACACACAGAGCCTCCGCCACCAACTGCCGCTCCAGGTGATCGAGTTGGTCCCGCCCGCCGTACAGACCGCCCTCCTCAACCAGGAGAACGACGAGCGCGCGATGCCGCTGGCCGAGTACGCCGACGAAACGATCCAGCTACTCGAGGACCACCCGGACGCCGAGGAGATCCTCGTCAACCGCGTCCACTTCCTCCGCGACGCCGAGCGGGAGAACCGCCACGACCAGGTCTTCGCGGCCCTGAACTCAGTCGCCTAACGCCTGCTCGATCCGCTCCACCTTCGCGGCGAGCTGGCCGGTGTAGCCGGGGCGGATGTCCGCCTTGAGTACCAGGCTGACCCGGGGCGAGACGGCCGCGACCGCGTCCACCGCCTGCTTCACCACCGCCATGACCTCGTCCCACTCGCCTTCGATGTTCGTGAACATCGCGTTGGTCTCGTTGGGAAGACCGGAGGCGCGAACGACACGGACGGCCTCGGCCACCGCTTCGCTCACGCCTCCGGTCTCGTCACCTGCTGACGGGCTGATGCTGAATGCGACGATCATGCATCCAGGATGTCAGGCTCCTCTTGCGCGCGGCGCTCGGCGCCGGAGGTGGTGAGCAGGGCCTTCTCCTTGATGAACAGGACCGCGACCAGGGCCAGCACCGCGAACGGGACCGACATCATGAACAGGTCCGCGGTCGCCGCGCCGTACGCGTTCTCGACGATCGTCCGGATCTCCGGCGGCAGCTCGGCGATGTTCGGCACCGCGTTGCCGGCGCCGGACGAGGCGCCGCCCGGGTTCAGCGTCTCGGTGACCTTGTTCGCCAGGATCGCACCCAGGACGCTGACGCCGATCGTGCCGCCCATGCTCCGGAAGAAGCTGACCGCGGACGTCGCCGCGCCCAGCTCCCGCGCCGGTACGTCGTTCTGCGCGGCGAGGACCAGGTTCTGCATCACCAGGCCGATGCCGACGCCGAGGACGAGCATGAAGCTCCACAGCATGTACTTCGAGGTGTGCGCGTCGATCGTGCCGAACAGCGCCAGCCCGATCGGCAGCAGCACACTGCCGACGACCAGGTAGATCTTCCAGCGGCCGTATTTCGTGATCAGCGCGCCGGCGATCGTGGACGCGACCATCATGCCGAGGATCAGCGGCAGGCTCATCAGGCCGGCCTTGGTCGGCGTGTAGCCCTGGGCGATCTGGAAGTACTGCGCCAGGAACACCGAGCCGCCGAACATCGCGACACCGACGAGCGCGCTGGCGACGATGGCCAGCGTCACCGTGCGGTTGCGGAACAGGTCCATCGGGATGGTCGGCTCCGGGTGCCGGCGCTCGACCAGGACGGCCGCCGCGAGCGCGACCAGCGCGACCGCAACCAGCCCGAAGCTCCACCCGGAGACCCACTCGAACTTGTTGCCGGCGAACGAGGACCAGACGAGCAGCGTGCTCACGCCGCCCATGATCAGCACCGCGCCCCACCAGTCGATCTTCACGTCCCGGCGGACGGTCGGCAGCTTCAGCGTGCGCTGCAGCAGCACGATCGCGGCGAGCACGAACGGCACGCCGACCAGGAAGCAGGCCCGCCAGCCGAGCGGCGAGTCGACCAGGAAACCGCCGAGCAGCGGCCCGCCGACGGTCGCCGACGCGAAGATCGCGCCGAAGATGCCGGAGTACCGGCCGAGCTCGCGCGGCGGGATGATCGCCGCCATCACGATCTGCACCAGCGCGGTCAGACCGCCGGCGCCGAGGCCCTGGAGGACGCGGCTGCCGAGCAGCACCTCGATGTTCGGCGCGAAGCCGGCCACCAGGGAGCCGATCACGAAGAAGCCCAGCGACAGCTGGACGAGCAGCTTGTTGTTGTAGAGGTCGGCGAGCTTGCCCCACAACGGCACGGTGGCCGTCATCGTCAGCAGCTCGAGCGTGACGACCCAGGTGTACGACGACTGACTCGCCCCCAGGTCGTGAATGATCCGCGGCAACGCGGTCGACACCACGGTGCCGGCCAGGATCGCCACGAACATGCCCATCATCAGGCCGGAGATGGCCTGGATGGTCTGCCGCGGCGTGAGTGTCGTTGCGGTGCTGACCTCAGCCACGGGTTCCGGTGTGGATGACGAGGTCGTCGTCATGAGTGACCTTTCTGGTGGTGATCCGGCCCGAAGTCGGGATCGGTGCCTCGGGCAAGTAGTTGGAAGCCTTCGTCGAGCAGGTCGCGGATCGGCCGGTCCGGGGCGGTCTTGTGCAGCTCCACCGCGACCCGGCAGGCGGTGCCGGCGGCGCTGACGATCAGCGCCGGCCGGATCGACCCGGCCGGTTCGCCCATCCGCTCGCGGAGTGCGGCCGTCAGCTGCCGCTCGTCGTCGATACTCGACAGCATCAGCTGGTACAGCAGGCTCGGTGAGCTCATGATCAGCTCGCCGCGGCGCGACAGCTGGCCGTCGCTCTCCAGGTCCCGCAGGACCTCGTGGACGATGAACCACATCGTGGTCAGCGGCGACTCGCCGGCCGGGGCCGTCCGCAGCCGCTCCAGCGCCGCCTCGAGCTGCTCGGGATTGCGCGCGAGGATCGCGTGCTCCTTGTGCGGGAAGTAGTTGAAGAAGGTCCGCACCGAGACGTCGGCCGCCTCGGCGATCTCCTCGACCGTCACCTGGTCGGGCCCCTTCTCCAGCGCCAGCCGCAGCGCGGCCTCGGCCAGAGCCGCCCGCGTCTGCTGCTTCTTGCGCTCCCGCAACCCACCCTCGACGTGCATCACGCCGTCAAGGCTACGGACAAACTTGCAGTCACTGCAAACAATTATTCCCTGCAACTTTGCAGCCGTGCAGGTTGCCCGCCTAGCGGCGCCGCGGGATCCAGGCCGGGACGGTCCGGCAGTACTCCTCGTACCGGCGGCCGTACCGCGCCCGCAGCGCCGGCTCCTCGTACCACCGGACGAACGACGCCATCACGGCCCAGGCGAGGACGCCATACGCCAGCACCCGCCAGTCGAGGAACACGAGCGCCTGCCCGAGGATCGCCGCGACCACGCCGACGTACATCGGGTTCCGCACGAACCGGTAGTCGCCGCCGACCACGAGCTCCTCGGTCGGCGCGACCGGGGCCGGCGTGCCCCGCCCTTCGCGGACGAAGCGCACGAACGCTCGCAGTACGACGAACGCACCCGCGGCCACGATCACGAACCCCGGCCAGAACCGCGGCGCGGCCCAGCCACTGACCCACCACGGCAGCACTCCCGCGACGACACAGGGGGCAGCGAAGAAGAACACCGTGCTGCCGAGGATCGCTTTGACCATGGGGATCCCTTAGAATGTGTGCAGAGCCTCCGGCACGGATTCCCGTGTGCGGAGGCTTTCGTGTATGACGACTCTTCTCTACAAGGCCGCGGGTGACATCCACGGTGACGACATCCTGCCGCTCAACCAGTTACGGACGCACTACCCCGACATCTACGCGCGCGAGCTCGGCAAATACGCCGCCCGGCTGGAGACCCTCGAGAACCCGGTCTACCCGCTCGGCTGCTGCTGGGCCGACGTCGTGTTCCTCTCCCCCGTCCACCCGGCCCCGATCTTCGCCGCACTCCAGCAGTCCGGCCGGATCGGCCCCGTCGTCATTGACTACTGGACGATCGACGCCGCCCTGCTCGACCCCGCCAACACCTGCATCCTGCTGAAACGCCACGACCCCGAACTCCGCCCGCAACCACCCGAGGACTTCCTGCCGTACACCCCCGAGGCCGCGGCCGCCCTCTCGACACCGTCCGACCGGGCCCTCGACCGTCTCCGCAACCTCAACCCCACGGAGCCCCTTTATCCGTGGGCCGATATCCCTCACGTCCTGCACCGAGGCCCGATCCCCCTGGCCCGCTTCCGAACCTCAGGCGGCAGCCCGGTCGAACGCTGACCTCGGTGGCGAACCGGGTACGGCGCGATCAGCCGAACCCCTGGCTTCCGAGGCCGGCGTCGCGGGCGCGGGCCACGGCTTCGGCGCGGCCGGCGACGTGGAGTTTGGTGAAGATGTTGGAGACGTGATTGCGGACCGTCTTGTCACTGACGACCAACTGGCGCGCGATCGCGGCGTTCGTCAAGCCTCGGGCGACCAGGTCGAGGATCTCACGCTCGCGATCGGTCAACTCGGGGAACGGCGCGACTTCCGGCCCCGGCCGGCCGGCGGCGAAGTACGCCAGCACCCGACCGGCGATCGCCGACGAGAACACCGCCTCGCCGTGCGCCACCCCGTCCAGCGCCCGCCCGATCTGGGCCCGGTCGGCTCCCTTCAGCAGATATCCACGCGCACCGGCCCGGACAGCGGCGAAGACCGACTCGTCGTTCTCCAGCATCGTCAGCACGAGTACGGCGATGTTCGGATGCCGCTGCGTCACCCGCCGGGTCGCCTCCACGCCGTTCAGCACCGGCATGTGCAGATCCATCACCACGACATCCGGTTCCAGCTCCTCGGCAAGCCGGACCGCCTGCTCACCGTCCGCCGCCTCACCGACCACTTCCTTTCCCGGCATGGTCGAGATCGCGGTGACAAGGCCCTCGCGGTACAACGGGTGGTCGTCGACCACCAGCACTCGCACCGTCATACCGCCTCCTTCGGCAGCAGCGCGGTCACCGTCGTACCGAACGGGCCGGATTCGATCTGCAGCTGACCGCCGAGTTCCTCGGCCCGCTCGCGCATCGACGCCGTACCGACGCCCACTCGCGGTCGATCGGGCAGCCCGCGACCGTCGTCGGCGACCTCGATCCGCACGCACTCGTCCGCGTCGCACACCCGGACGGCAACGGTCCCCGCACCAGCATGCCGGACCGCGTTGCCGGTCGCCTCACCAGCGATGTGGTACGCCGCGACTTCAACAGCGGCAGGCAGTCCCGGGATCTCGTCCGCGGTCACCCGCACCTTGGTCGTACCTGTGGACAACCGGTTCCCCAACGCGCGCACCGCGGCCGCCAGCCCGAGCTCGTCCAGCATCGGCGGCCGGAGCTCGTGCACCAACGCCCGGACGTCCGCGACCGCCGCGTTCAGCCGCGGCACCAGGCGATCGAGCAGCTGCCGGGCGGCTTCCGGATCGTCCGCCGCGAGGTCACGCGCGGTCTCCAGGTGCAGAGCGAGAGCGGCCAGCGACGGCCCCACGCCGTCGTGGAGGTCGCGGCGGAGCCGTCGCCGTTCCTCCTCCCGCGCGACCACGACGGCCTCGCGCGCACGCTGCGCCTCGCGGGCCAGCAGGACGGTGTGCGCCGCGACGGCGGCCTGCACGGCGAGTTCGTCGAGAGCGCGCAGCTCGTGCCGGTCGAACTCCGACGACCGCGCGACCGTGAGCTCACCGAGCGACTCACCGGCGTACATCAGCTCGACGGTCGTGCCCCCACTCGAGCCGTCGCCGTACGACGTCACCGATCCGTCCCGCAGCTCGAGCGTCGCACGCGCTGCCCGCAGCGACCGCGCCACCCGCTCGACCACCGACGGCAGGACCCGTTCGGTCAGGTCGTCGGGTGTGGTGGCCGCCGCCAGTCGCCGGCCCAGTCGCGTGAGTACGGCGTACGGCTCCTCGACATCGCCGTGCACCAGGCGATTGACGTGCCGCTGAAGCCAGGAACGCAGGGGCAACGCGGCCAGCGCAACCACGGTTGTCGCGAGGATCGGCGTACCGGTCGTGGTGCCGAGTCCATCGCCGACCAGCCACACGGTGCCGGCATACAGGGCGACCACGAGCGACGACAGACCGCCGTACACCAGTGCTCGCGAGATGACGACGTCCACATCCCACAAGCCGTGGCGCAGCACCGCGATCCCGATCGCGATCGGCAGTGGGAGCATCGCGAGAGCCGCGACCGGACCGGTCGCGGCGGCCGGGAGCAACCTCGCGATCCCGAACAGGACGAGCGTGCAGGCATACCCGACAAGGACCCATTTGAGCTGCTGTCGCTCGAGATCCGCGGCCGCTCGCCACCTGGTGGCCAATGAGACGAGGCCCAGCAGGATCGCGACGAGAAGCAGTAAGCCGGTGACCGCACCGGCGATCGGGCCGCCGACGGCCGCGACGGCGAGTGGGTTCGTCGCACCGCGGAGGGCCTCAGGGAAGTCTTGGGAGTCGTACGGCGTGAGCGCCCAGACGAGCGTGATCGCGGCAGCTGCGGCGAGGTTCACCAGGAGCGCGAGCCGGGACCGCGCGCGGCCGTCCGGCAGCAGCACCGGGAGCAGTACGGCGATCGCGACGTACCCGGGCGCCCAGAGCCAGGCACCCAGCCAGGTCGTCCAGTTGTCGCCGGTGAGCGCCCCGAGCTCGCTGCCGAGCAGTGCGAGACCTTGGGTGAGCGCAATCGCTCCCAGCACGAACTGGATCCGGTGGGCGCCGGGTGAGCGCAGGAGCAGGGCCGTGAGCCCGTACGCGACCGCGGCCGCGAGCTCCATCAACCAGAACGACGGCCCCATCGCGCGGCCCGCGGCGGCGTTGACCGCGTGGACGCCGGCGCCGAACAGTCCGGCGAGAATCGCGAGTATTCCGGGAACTACCCCCATGAAGGCATCATCGCCGCCGAGGTGTCCCGGCGTCACGGGACAAGAAGTCCCGAGCCGGAACGTGATGCCCACCCCTGCCCGCCGGGACGCACCGGCCGGGACCGTGGAGCGCATCAACTTCTACCAAGGAGACACCGTGACAACCACACCCGGCACCACTGGCACCACCACCGACCTCACCACCGGCCCCACCGCCGATTCCACCACCGGCCATCGGCGGCCCGCGGCGGTTGTCGCGTCGGTGCTGGTTGCGCTGATCGCGGCGGTCGGCGGATACGGGGCGATCTACTTCACCGGCCTGGAGGGCTGGGACGGGATCGGGGTGAGCTTCGTGGTTGCGTACGAGTTCCTCAGCCTCATCGGCCTGGTGGCAGCCGTCGCCCACCTCCGAGGCCACCGCCTCGGACGC
The DNA here is from genome assembly GCF_053603655.1 of Kribbella sp. NPDC004138. Lineage (NCBI taxonomy): Bacteria > Bacillati > Actinomycetota > Actinomycetes > Propionibacteriales > Kribbellaceae > Kribbella > Kribbella sp. NPDC004138. The sequence continues at coordinate 153,796 of NZ_JBSGFZ010000010.1, read as the reverse complement.
CCGGCCGTCATCCTCTACGCCACCTGGATCATCTACTTCACCCTCTACAAACTGATCGCCTTCCAGGAGCTCCAGGCCATCCCCTTCGGCGTCCTGGCGGCGATCGCTCTCGCCTGCGTGATCCGCCCGCCGGCCCGCTGACCCTCGTTCGGGGATCTACCCTCGTCGGGGGAGGGCGTTGTGTGGATTCGGTTGCTCGGCGGATTCGGCGTGGAGCGGGCGGGCGTGCCCCTGGACAGCGGGGGCTGGCGGTTGCGGAAGGCCCGGACGCTCGTGAAGATCCTGGCGCTCGCCCGCGAGCAGCGGTTGCACCGGGACGCACTGGTCGAGGCGCTGTGGCCGGATCGGCCCCCGGCGTCCGCGATGAACAACCTGCACCAAGCGTTGCACGTCGCTCGGCGGGTGCTCGCCGGTGACGAGTCGAGCACCGGTTGGCTGGAGCTGCGCGACGACGTCATCGCGCTGCGATCGGACGGACTCGTCGAGGTCGACGTGCGAACTTTCGAACGACTGGCGGCCGCGGGCCGAACCAGTGGCGACCTCGCCGAGCTTCGGGCGGCAGTTGCCGCCTACACCGGCGATCTGCTGCCCGAGGACCGGTTCGAGGACTGGGCCGCGCGGCCGCGGGAAGAACTGCGGGAGGCCTTCTGCGATCTGCTCGTCGACTTCGCGGACGCGGCCGCGGCGAGCAGTTCCGAGGTGGAGGCGCTCGATGCGCTGCAGCGCGCACTCGCCATCGACCCGCTGCACGAGCACGGCGTTCGAAGCCTGATGCGGCGGCATGCGGCTACGGGCCGGCTGTCAGAGGCGCTGGCGCAGTACGAACGGCTGCGCGGTGACCTGCGTACGACGTACGGCTCCGACCCTGATCCGGAGACGCAGCGGCTGTACCGCGACCTGCTTGCCGGGAGCACGGAGGAGCCCGTCACGACGCCCCGGCACAACCTCGCGCCGGGGCTGACGAGCTTCGTCGGCCGCGAGCGCGAGATCGCGGATGTCCATCGCCTGCTCGAGCGCGGCAGGCTGGTCACGCTCACCGGGGTCGGCGGTGCCGGCAAGACGCGGCTGGCGGAGGAGGCCGCGCGCAGACTGCTCGACTCGTACGCGGACGGGATCTGGATCGCGGACCTGGTACCGGTGGCGGATCCGCACCTGGTCGCCGACACCGTTGCCGCCGCACTGGGGCTGGATCCGGCGGCCGGCTCGGATTCCCTGCGGACCTTGCTCACCCGCCTCGCCCCTCGCAATCTGCTGCTGGTGCTCGACAACTGCGAACATCTGCTCGCCGCCTGTTCCGGACTGGCGGGCGCTCTGCTGCGCGGTTGCCCCGGAGTCAGCGTGCTGGCGACAAGCCGGGAACCTCTGCACGCCGAGGGCGAGGTGACCTTCCGGGTGCCCTCACTCGAACTGCCCGAGGCCGGCGACGCCGCGGACGTGGCCCGCCTCGGGACGTTGGCTTCGGCGCGACTGTTCGTCGAGCGAGCCCAGGCCGTACGCCCCGGCTTCGTCCTCGACGCGGACAACGCCACGGCCGTGGTGGAGATCTGTCGCTGCCTCGACGGAATCCCGCTCGCGCTCGAACTGGCGGCTGCTCGTGCCTCGCACCTGGAGCCGGCGGAGATCGCGGAGCGCTTGAGTGACGCGCTGGCGCTGCTCGGCCGACCGGGTGAGCTCACTCGGCACGCGACGCTGCGAGCCGCGCTCGAGTGGAGTCATGCCTTGCTGTCGAACGACGAGCAGGTACTGCTGCGCCGGCTCGCGGTCTTCGCCGGCAGCTTCGCGCTCCCTTCGGCGGAGCGCGTGTGCGCGGACGAGCGCCTTCCGGCGACGGACGTGCTGGACTGCCTCGGCCGCCTGGTCGACAAGTCCCTGCTGCTGGTCGATCATGACGGTCCTCGCTCGCGCTATCGCCTCCTGGAGACCATTCAGCAGTTCGCCCGGGAGCGGCTCGTTGCCGCCCGGGAGGTCGATCAGCTGGAGACCGCACACTGCCGGCACTTCCTGGAACTGACCCTGAACCAGGACCCGGAACGCGCCGGCGTCGTCGTCGAACGTCCACAGCTGCTCGATCTCGATCACGACAACCTCCGTGCCGCGCTCGGATGGGCGCTCCGCAACGATCGCGAGCGGGCCTTGCTGCTCGGCGTGAACCTGGCTCAGTACTGGCTGGCGCGGGGACACTTCGCCGAGGGAGCGGGCTGGCTCGAACGCATTCTCGCGGTGGCCGTCGAACCGTCCCGGGAACGGGCGCGGGCGATCTTCGCACTCGCGGTCCTCGACGCCCGGAGCGGTTTGAGCGACAGATTGCCGGGCCTCGGAGACCAGGCCGTTGCGGTCGCCGAACAGTCCGGCGATCCCACCGACGTCGTGTACACGGGGGTACTGCGCGGCACACTGCTGCTGGGTAGCGGCGACCTCGACGAGATCGAACAGACCGCCGCGCAGGCGCTCGTACAGGCCGACGCCCTCGGATCCGCACCAGTCGCCGCCACCGCCCAAGGGCTGGCCGCGATGGTCGCGTTGTTCCGTGAGGACGTCGTGCCCGCGCAACAACGATTCGCTGAATGCCTGCGGCGACTGGAGCTGATCGATACGACGGCTGCGCCCTTCTTCCCGGCGGTGACGATGTGTCTGCCCCTCGCGCCGGTCGGCGGGGCGATGGTCCCGGTGTTCGAGGAGACGTTCCTGCTCGGCCGCCGGGTCGGTGCCGTGCGGGCCCGCGGCTACGCCCTGTCCGCGTACGCCGACGCGCAGCGGCTGGCGGGCGACCTGGACGGCGCGCTCGACGCCGTACGACGCTCGGTCGACACGTTCGCCGGAATCGGCGACGGGGCCGGGCTCGGCCATGCACTCAACCACCAGGGCTGCATCGAACGCGACCTGGGACTGTTCGAACCGGCCGAGCAGCATCTTCGTGACGCGTTGCGGATTCGTGAGCAGCTCGGCGACAGGCGTGGTGAGAATCTGACGCTGGCCAACCTCGGACTGCTGGCCGCGGCGGCCGGTGACCCCAGAGCCGGACGACGCCTCGCACGGATCTCCCTCGACCGCGGCGACGCGGTCGACGACCGGCCGGCGGCCGCGGGCGCGTTGCTGAACCTGGTCGTTGTCGAGCTCTTCGCCGGCGAACGTCGCGCCGCTCGAGTGCTGTCCGAACAGGTCGTCGAGGCCTTCCGGCCGCAGGGCTACTTGCGACTCGAGGCCTGGGGCCGGCTGGTCGCCGCCGAGCTGGCCGCGGACGACGGTGACGCTCAGGCAGCCGACGGACACCTCCGAGTGGCATCCGAGCTCTTCGGGAAGCTGGGTTGCCGCATCGGCACCGCCCGCGTCGCCGCCCTGTTGCATGGCTGACAGCACGCGCTGATAGCCGGCTAAGCCACGCTAAGTCGTTGCGAAGGCGGCCTTCCTAGCGTCGTTCCCGTCCAGGAGAGCCTGGTAGGACAACTAGGAGCGGAAATGACCACAACGCAAGCCCGGCAGGACGCACTCGGGGAGGCCACGCTCGGTGAGTTCGCCGAGGGACTTCGTGGCGAGCTGATCCGGCCGACCGATCCGTCGTACGACGAGGCGCGGTCGATCTGGAACGCCGCGCATGACAAGAATCCCGCGCTGATCGTGCGCTGCCGCGGCGTGGCCGACGTCATCAGGGCGGTGGAGTTCGCGCGGAGCGAGGGGTTGGCGCCGGCCGTGCGGGGCGGCGGGCACAGCATCCCCGGCTTCTCCACGACCGACGGCGGCCTGGTGATCGACCTGTCGCCGATGAACGCCGTACGGATCGACCCGGACCGGCGCCGGATCGTCGCGCAGGGCGGGTGCGTGTGGGGAGACGTCGACGCGGAGGCGCAGGCCTTCGGGCTCGCGGTCACGGGCGGTCTGGTGTCGACGACAGGGGTCGCCGGCTTCACGCTGGGCGGTGGGATCGGCTGGCTGGTCCGCCGCGCCGGACTCGCGTGCGACAACCTCGTCGGGGCCGATGTCGTCACGGCGGACGGCCGGTACCTGCACACGAGTACGGACGAGAATCCGGAACTGCTCTGGGCGTTGCGGGGTGGCGGCGGCAACTTCGGAGTGGTCACATCGTTCGAGTTCACGGCCCACGAGGTCGGTCCGACGGTTCACGCCGGCCTGGTCTTCTACCCGGGCGACCAGGTGGCCGAGGTACTGCGCGGCTTCGGTGCGGCGGCGGGATCCGCACCGGACGAGTTGTCGCTGGCACTCAACCTGACCACCGCGCCACCGCTGCCGTTCCTGCCGGCGGAGGTGCACGGCAAGCCGATCGTCGCCGTACTCGGCATGTATTCGGGGCGAACCGAGGACGGGGACGCGGCGACGAGGCCCTTCCGTGAGCTGGCGCCGGTGGTGGCCGACCTGTTCGGACCGATGCCGTACACCGCGATGCAGACGCTGCTCGATCCGCTGTTCCCGCGCGGCATGCGGAACTACTTCCGCTCGGCCTTCTTCCACGATCTCGGGCCGACGACTGTCGACGCGCTCGTCACGGCGCACGCCCAGGTGCCGAACGGCGTCTCCGAACTCCACATCCACCATCTCGGCGGCGCGATGGGCCGGGTGCCGGCGGACGCCACCGCGTTCGGCACGCGGGACCGCGAGTACATCCTCAACGTCGTCGCCAGGACGCCGGATGCGAACGGGTACGACGAGGCGGTCCGGTGGGCTCGCTCGTCCGCGGCAGCGCTCGGCCCGGACTCGGCGTCGTACGTGAACTTCACCGGCGAGACGAACGAGGAGATCGTCCGGGCGTCCTACCCGACGGCAACCTACGACCGGCTCGTTGCCGTGAAGAACACCTACGACCCCACGAATCTGTTCCACCTGAACCAGAACATCCCCCCGAGTGGCTAGCGAGGTGTGCGGAGGTCCCGCCGGGAGCTGACGCCGAGCTTGGCGAAGATGTTGCGCAGGTGGTACTCGACCGTCTTCGGCGTCACGTGCAGCCGGTCGGCGATCTCGCGGTTGGTGAGACTCCGGTTGACCAGGTCGACGACCTTCTGCTCCCGCTCGGTCAGTCCGGTCGCGCCGCTACCGGTCAGCCCGGCAAGCTGGGTCGCCGCCCGGAGACGGTAGGGCGAGGCGCCCAGCGCTGTGAAGCAGGCCTCGGCCGCCGTCAGCCAGTGGGTGGCCGAGGTGGTCTTTCCGAGTGAGAGCAACTGGAGGCCGTGGGTATGGAAGAGCCGGCCGTCGGCCAGTCGCGGGCGTGCCTCGACGAGGGTGGCCAGGTAGTCGTCTGTGCGTTCGACAGCCTCGAAAACCTTGCCCTCGGCCTCCAACTGGCGAGCGGACAGCCGGGCGACCGTGCTGCCCATGATGTCCATCCCCCGAGCTCTGGTCCGCAGACTCGACAACTGCTGGGCTGCCTCGGCAAGTTGCCCGCTGTGCTGCAGGGCGTCGACCAGCAGCGGGCCCCACCACAAGCTCCACCACTCGTGCAGTCCGTCGCCGGGTGATCGCAGGCCGGGCACCGAGTCAAGGGCACGCAGGATGCCGTCGTTGTCGTCTCGCGCCTGGCAGAGCAGGCCGGCCGCGATCGCGGCGTACCGGAGGTCTTGTGGACCGCCGATGCGCTGGGCGGCCGTTGCGGCCCGGCGTACCAGATCTTCGGCGATCTGCCAGTGGCCGCGGGCCGAGGGAACCAGGGAAGTCGCCAGGTAGCGCAGTACCTCGTTCATCAACGGCTCGTCGTCATCGGCGAGCAGCGAGGCGCCCCGCATGGTCTGCACGCTCTCGTCCCAGTCGCCGCACTGATACTGCACCGCGGCGAGATAGCAGTGCGGCTGAACCCCGGACAGCATCGGTACGCCGGTCAGCTGGCGCCTGACCACCTCGGCAAGGTCCGCGCGTGCCTCGTCGGCCAAGCCCAGCTGGGCCCTGATCGCGCCGCGGCATGCCAGCGACTCCAGCTCGTGGTTGGCGACGTCCGAGGCGTGCCCGGACAGGAACGCGAGCTCGCCCAGTCCGGCGGCCAGCCCGTCACGCCGTACGCGCAGTACCGCCAGCAGGCACTGCATGTAGTCGCGCTGGGGAGACGGTACGCCGCACGCCTGGAGGGTGACGCCCGCATAGCGCAACGACTCGTCGAGGTCGCCACGCCAGGCGCAGATGGTGGCCAGACCGGAAGCGGCCGAACCACGGATCCAGCAGGGCATCCCCGCGCTGCCGGCGACTTCGTAGGCCTCCGTCAGGTGTTGCTCGGCCAGACCGCGCTCACCGACCAGGTAGAGCTCGCACAGCCCCAGCGCCAGCGATCGCAGGGCGGAATCGGGGCAGCGAACGGCCCGCTCGTAGTCCTTCCTGGCCCGGCCGCGGGTCGCGCTGAACATCAGGTGGATCATCGAGGTGAGGAAAAGCCGCTCACGCTGCCGGCGGCAAGAAGTCACATCGGCTGCCCAGCTCAGCAGGGTGGCCGAGGTGCCGTAATGGCCCTGCTCGGCTTCGTGGCCGGCGGCCTGCTCGAGCTCGGCCGCCAGCGCGGGGTCAGGCGAGCTCAACGCCGCGACTCGGTGCCGCCAGGCGAGCATGTGGTCCACAGTCGCCGCGGCGCGCTGGTGCAGCCGGTACCGGCGGACCGGATCGAGTGCGGCATAGATCGTCTCGCGTTGCAGGTCGTGGCTGATAGCGACCGGGCAGGCAGGCTCTGCCGGGTACCAGGTGGCCAGGCCGGCCTCGATCGCCGGGCCGAGTGCCTCGGGCGCGGCATCGAGACCGGCGACTTCCGCGACCTGGGCGAGAGCGGGACGGCCGCCCAGGACCGCGAGTGCTTCGAGCAGCGAGCGTGACGCCTCCGGGAGCTTGTCCAGCGCGCGCTGGACTGCGGAGCTGACCGACGGCGGCACGGCCAGCCACCAGTCGGAGGTGGTGAAGCGTTGCGAGAAGAGCTCGGTCAGCAGCGTGTGCAGGAGCAGCGGGTGACCACCGGTGTAGGAGTGCAGTCGCCGAGCGGCACCGGTCGGCAGCCGGGTGCCGCAGACCGTTCGGGCCAGGTCGGCGACATCGACCAGCTCCAGCCCGGTCAGCTCCAGCCGTAGATCGGTGGGGATCCCGTGGACCAACTGCTCGACCTCCGGCTCGGCGGAGCGCCCGGCGAGGACCACCAGGAGCTGTTCGGACCACATCCGGCGGAGCAGGTAGCGCAACGTCTGCTGGGAGGCCCGGTCGGACCACTGCAGGTCGTCGACGACCAGCGCGATCGGTGATCGCTGCTGCAACTCACCGATCAGGTCGAGGAACTGGCTGCCGACCGCGATCGGGTTGGCCTCCGGGGGAAGACCGGCACCCAGCGACGGCGTCCGGAGCCGGAGGTCGGCGGGCACCCGGGTCAGCAACTGGTCGACCACCCCCAGCTGCAGCATCTGCTCGGCCGGGTCGCCCGTCGCGACCAGGACGGCGAAGTCCGGCAGGGTGGCGACGAACCGGCGGATCAGCCCCGACTTGCCGATTCCCGCGGCTCCGCGCAGCACGGCGGTCTGGTGCTGGCCAGCGCGCACCTTGGCGGCCAGCTCTCCGAGCTTGGCGAGTTCCGTGGCCCGTCCGACGAAGTCGTGCTCCGTGGCAGAACCGGAACTCATAGGCGCCTCGACTCCAGGAGGGCGACCTTGATCGATCGCCGCGACGGCCGGACCGGAGGGTCAATCGCTTGCTGCGATTATCCGGACCGGCCGTCACGACGGCGCCCGCGATCAGCCAGAAGTTACGGAGCTGTGATCACGGACCGTGATCGGTTCGGTGGTCGGAGTAGCCGGGTTGAAGGAGGCGTCCGAGACCGAGTAGCACAGCTTCCACGGCTCGGACCGCGCGTCGATCATCTCCAGCAGGTGCTGCTGCTGAACCCGCTCGTCGTGGTTGGCCGGCCAGTCCTCGGTGATGAGTCCCTTGCGCAGGTCGGAGGCCCATTGAGAACTCTCCTTCAGCAGGTAGACGCGATAGCTGTAGCTGGTGAACGCGTCGGGCGCCTCGGAGTTGCCCCGCAGCCAGACCTCGCTGCCGACCGAGATGCCGTTGGCGTCCTTGCTGGTCCAGCTCATCTCCAGCTCCGTCTTGAGCCCGCCGCCGATCGACGCCTCGGCCTTGTTGCCGAACAGCTCGGCCTCCGCCCCGGCGCTGAGCAGCAGGTCCAGTCCGGCCTTGAAGCCGTGCTTGATGCTGCGGGTGTCGGTCGTCGCGAAGGTCGCAACGGTCTTGGTGTCGTAACCCCAGGCGCCGGTCAGGTACCCGGTACCGTCGCCGAGGTCGATCTTGGAGTCGTGTTCGAGCGCCTTGTGCTCGTCCTGGGTCAGCACGTAGCTGGACAGCCGGCCGGGGATCGGGTCGATCGACGGGTTCATCAGGTACGGCACCGCTTCGAGCGAGACGTTGGTCGGGTCGATCTCGGTGCTCGTGAGCGAGCCGTCCGCCACGTTGCCCTGGTGGTCCAGGTAGGAGTACTGGTAGGCGGTCCAGTCGGCGGTCTGGAAGACCAGTACGCCGGCCGGCTGGACGGCGTACCGGTTGCCGTCCGATCCGTCGCCCTCGATCTCGGAGCCGGCCGTGATGGTCGCGACGGACTGTTGGGTGGTGGTGCGGCTGTAGGCACCCTTGTACGCGGCTTGCAGGGAGAACTCGGCCTTCGCCCAGGCCTTGGCGCTGAGGGCGAACGCGTTGAAGCCGAGGGTGCCCTTGACCGACCCGGTCACCACGGTGCCGACCGACCAGCTGATGTCGAACCCGTCCTCCTCGGTCCGTGAACCCGCGAACACGGACTGGGAGTAGCCGGGGCCGTTGAAGTAGCGCAGCGGGTCCCACTTGTCCTTCATGTTGAGGTTCTCGTTCGGGATCGGTGGCGGGCCCTCGATGATGCCGACCAGCAGTTGCTTGCCCGGCACCACCGGGCGGGCCGTGCGGGTCAGCTTGCGCCACAACTGGGTGGACCAGATCTCGTTGATCTGGCCGTTCCAGTTGTAGAAGAGCAGGCCGGCGTACATCGGGATCGCGGCATCGGTGCGAGCCGGGTTGAGCTTGCCGGGCGACTCCTCGACGGGCTCCGAGCGGATCACCAGCTGCGAGGCGTTGCCGCCGTAGTGGATGTGCTTGTTCTTGCCCTTGCTCAGCTGGTTGATGACGGCCAGCGAGTCGGCCAGATCCCAGCCCTGCAACCAGTACTGCGGTACGACGTCGTTGGCCGGGTTGTCGGGGTCGGTGTAGCCGAGCAGCCCGGCGTTGGTGTTCGTGTACCACTGCGCCTTGCCCTGCTCGTCGATGTAGTAGGCCAGCGCGGTGTTGTCCGGCAGGACCTGGATCTTGGGGAAGCTGATCTCTTTGCCGGTCCAGTGCTGCAGGTGCTCGGTCAGCGGGCCGACCGTCAGGGCATCGCCGATCGGTGCCAGCCAGCAGCCCAGCCGCCAGGTGTCGCGATCCTTGCGTTTGGCGATCAGCACCAGGGTGGGATCGCCGTCACCCGCCGGCAGGATCACGTCGCAGCACACCTCGCAGCCGTCCTCGTCGAGGCTCCCGGCGCCGGAGTCCGTCGAGAGCGGCAACGGGACGGTGGAAACCCGCACGCCTTTCATCCAGGTCTGCTGGGCGAGCGCGGTCCACGGGATGGCGACGATCCGCAGCGCGGCCTGCTCGTTCGGTGCGGCGCCGACGAGCAGCAGGCCGTCGGCGAGCGCGACCAGGCCGAAGGTCCGCCGTACCTGGATCGGGTTCTCGCCGAGTGTCAACTGCCGGACGGAGAGCTTGCCGTCCAGCCCGTCGGGATGACCGTCCTCGGCGTACCAGATGTTGTCGGTCCGCGGCTGGCGGTAGAAGACGTGCCGGACCTGGTCCATCCCCTCGGCGCGGTTGACCGCGACCTGGACCGGACGAGAGGAGTCCGGCGTGGCATGGTCGGTGGTGAGCTTCGTCCGGACGCCCTTGCCGCCGTCCTCCTTGCCGTTGGCGTGGTAGCGCCACAGGCACCCCTCCCCGCAGATGTAGCCGTAGATCGCTCCGTCGGGCATCGTCACGGCGCTCACGTTCGAAACGGGCATTCGGACCACCACTTCCGTTGTCGGTACTGGTGTTCTTCACGGTCCGCGATCGCGCCGTCACCCGCCCTAGGGTGTGTCCCTAGGGCGGTCCCCAGGTCCCTGATTCAGGTGGTTCAAGGCCGGCGCTCGGGACCCACGGGCCGCACGGGCCGCCGAGTGCCGGAGTACGGCGGGCCGCCGCGGGCCGAGTAGCTGCCCCAGCCGGACGTCGCCCGACCGGGCGACGCGACACCGCCGAACGACACGCTCCTGGCGAAGTACTGCCCGGCGACGGCCCGGCCCTCCTCGAACGCCTTCTGGCCGATCGCGCAGGACCGGCTGAAGATCAGGTGGGACCCGAGGCCGGACAGGTCGGGGAGCTTCCCGAAGTGATTCCACATCGCGTTCGTGATCCGGCGCTCGGCGATCCCGCGCTCCTGGGCGAAGCGCGGGTCGCCGAGGCCGTAACGGTCGGCGATGACGCCGGTCGCGACGGCCCACTTGCCGGTCGCGTTGACGATCGCCATCCGCCGCAGCATCTCGAGACGATCGGCGTTGTCGAGCCCGCCGAGTTCGTAGGCCAGCGTCTCGGCCGCGGGAGTGAACCGCTCGTAGGCGGGGAACCCGACCACGTTCTTGATCCCCGGGGCCACGAGATCGAGCTGGAACTCGTCGACGTAATCGTCCAAGGTCTCGTGGCCGTAGCTCTCGGTCACGCCTTCCTCGAGCGCCCGCACCGCCGCGATGCGGAAGTCCTGTTCCGCGTCCGCGTGCTCGGTGCCGCGTCCGGCGAGCAGGTGCAGGTTCTCGTGGTACACCACGGCGAGCGCCTCTCGGTACCGCAACAACGTCGCATCGTCCTGCAACTGCCCGGCATGCAGGAACATCTGCCGCAGCGGCCGCAGGACCCGCTCCTCGTCGTACCGGATGACGTGATCCCAGCCCGCCGAGCCGAGCACCCGCAGGCCGTCGTCGGTCAGCTTGTAGGGCTGCACCTCCCACGTCCCGTTCCAGCTCGAGTGGTCGGCGCCGCTGACGTTCACCGCGCCCACGTGCTGCAGCCGCATGAACTCGTCGAACGTGGCGGGTTGTCGCAGTGGCATCCTCAATCGCCGACGTCCGCTCGCCAGCTGCTCGCGAGCTGGGCCAACGGCTCGTTCAACGCGAGGAGGGCGTGCTGCTCGAACTCGTCGCGCGTCTCGCGCGAGACGGCCGTGATGCCACGGATCCCCTGCTCGAGCCGGGCCACCCGCTCGCGCGCGTCGCCCGCGTCCAGCTCCGCCTCGGCGGCGATCCGTTGGGCACGCTCCATCCGCTCCCGGGCGTCGGGCGACAACTGCGCCGCCCACCGCTCGATCAGGAACTCCGCGGTCTGCCGCAGCCGTGCGTCCTCGATCTCCGGTACGACGCCACGCAGCGCCGTGAGCGCTTCAGCTGCGTCGACGGCACCGAGCCGCCAGCCGCGCTGCGCCGCCTTGTAGCGCTCGAGGAATTCGTCGTACGGCACGCCGTCACTGTAATTCAATCTGGCCGGACCGGTTGGTCAAGGTGCCGCTCCACCGGATGCCGGAGTGACAGGACGTCGCGCGCCGGCCGCGGGCGTACCGTGGTGGAGGTGGGTGGTCTTGGGGGTGGGGATTCGGGACCTGTTCGGGGGGAGCCGCGGTGGCCGAGTGTGGCTGCCGTGGTGCTGGCGATGGTGTTGACGTTGGTTCGGCCCAGGGACCTACGGCTGCTGCCGGCGTGGGTGCTACCGGTGGTCGAGGTCCTGCTGCTGACGGTCCTGATCGTGCGGGATCCGGGGCGGATCGACAAACGGTCGGCGTTCTTGCGTGGAGCGTCGATCACCGTCGTGACGCTGCTCGTGCTGGACGCACTGGTGGCGACCGTACGGCTGATCGCAGCGCTCATCCATGGCGGGTCGATCACCAACTCACCGACCAAGCTGCTCGCCGCCGGTGCCGTCGTGTGGTTGTCGAACCTGCTCTCGTTCGCGCTGCTGTACTGGGAACTCGACGCCGGCGGCGCCGCCAACCGCGCCCATCGGATGCCGCAGTACCTCGACCTCGCCTTCACGCAGCAGGTCAGCCCGGAGCTCGCCCGGCCGAACTGGCGCCCGGGCTTCGGCGACTACCTCTACCTGTCGCTGACCACCTCCATCGCCTTCAGCCCCACCGACGTGATGCCGCTCGCGCTGTGGGCCAAGCTGGCCATGGGCCTGCAGTCGATGATCGCGCTGGCCGTCGTGGGCCTCGTGGTGGCCCGAGCCGTCAACGTCTTCACCTGAGCCGGGGGTAGGGCGGCCGACAGCTCGGAGCTGGCGAATCCCGACAACAGGCGCGGCGTGATCTCGTTCACTTCCGTGGAGATGCATAGCATTGCTATGTATATTTGCGGTTGTGACAACACGAGATCTGACCGGCCTCGGGGAAGACCTGGTGGTGGCGACGACGCGGCTGTCGCGGCTCGCCACCCGGAACGTGAACACGCTGCCGCACGCCGCGATGCGGGTGCTCGGGCGGCTGGACGAGCTCGGGCAGGCGCGGATCAGTGAACTGGCCAAGGCCGATCGGTGTTCGCAGCCGACCATGTCCAACCTGGTGCAGCGGCTCGAGGACCAGGGGTGGGTGCGGCGCGCCCAGGACCCGTCCGACTCGCGCGCCAGCCTGATCAGCCTCACCGACGCCGGCCTCGCCGAGCTGCGCAGTGCGCGGCGGCAGGCCGGAGCCGCGCTGGCCGCACACCTGCGCCAGCTCCCCGCCGACGACCTCACCACCCTGGAGGCCGCCGTCGCCATCGTCCACAAGCTCCTCACCCTCGAACCTTCGGAGGCCACGCCCCGGTGAGCACGTCGTCGTTCCTGAAGCAGCCCAAGTCCGTCTGGGCGGTCGCGTTCGCCTGCGTGATCGCGTTCATGGGCATCGGCCTGGTGGATCCGATCCTCAAGCCGATCGCCGAACAGCTGCACGCGAGCCCGTCCCAGGTCTCGCTGCTGTTCACCAGCTACATGGCGGTCATCGGTGTCGCGATGCTGATCACCGGCGCGGTCTCCAGCCGGATCGGCGCCAAGCGCACCCTGCTCATCGGCCTGGCGATCATCGTCGTCTTCAGCGCACTGGCCGGGCTGTCCAACAGCATCGGCGCGATCGTCGCGTTTCGGGCCGGCTGGGGACTGGGCAACGCGCTGTTCATCGCGACCGCGCTCGCCACGATCGTGAACTCCGCGGCCGGCTCGGTCGCCGAGGCGATCATCCTCTACGAGGCCGCGCTCGGCGTCGGCATCGCGGCCGGCCCGCTGGTCGGCGGCGAACTGGGCACGATCTCCTGGCGCGGCCCGTTCTTCGGCGTCGCGGTCCTGATGACGATCGCGCTCGCCGCGACCGCTTTCCTGCTGCCCGCATCGCCGCCGGAGGCACGGCGTACGTCGGTCGTCGAGCCGTTGAAGGCACTGCGCCACCGGTCACTGGCAACTGTCGCGGTCACCGCACTGCTGTACAACTTCGGGTTCTTCACGCTGCTCGCCTTCACCCCGTTCCCGCTGGCGATGTCGGCGCGCGAGATCGGGCTGATCTTCTTCGGCTGGGGTATCTGCCTGGCGTTCACGTCGGTGTTCGTCGCGCCGCGGCTGCAGCGCCGGTTCGGCACCCTTCCGGTGGCGATGACCGTGCTGCTGCTGTTCGCCGCCGATCTCGCGGTGATGGGCGTGTACGCGCACCACAAGCCGGTGCTCGCGGCCGGCGTCATCGTGGCGGGCCTGTTCCTGGGTATCAACAACACGCTGATCACCGAGGCCGTGATGGCCGCCGCTCCGGTCGAGCGCGGTACGGCGTCCGCGGCGTACTCCTTCGTCCGCTTCTCCGGCGGCGCGGTCGCTCCTTGGCTGGCCGGCAAGCTCGGCGAGGAGTTCAACATCCAGCTCCCGTTCTACGTCGGCGCCGTCGCCGTTCTGCTCGCCGTCGCCGTCCTCGCGACCGGCTGGAAGCCCCTGTCCCACCTCCGCGTCCCCACCACCCACTCGAAGTCGGAAGCCGAAGCCCTCACCGCCGCCGACGCCTGACCCTTCAACCCGACCCCGCCGGAGCCTTCTTCCGGCGGGGTCGTCATGTTGAACGCAGATGGTCGGTGCCGCAGGTGATGCCGTCGTGCGCACGTCGACAGGAGGTATCGGGTCCTCAGGTAGTGCACCTGAGCGTGAACCTGCCCGCGCGTACAGCGTCTCACCGGTGCACTACCTGTCGACCTTGCACGCCCCGCGTGGCTGGCCAAGCGTCGCGAGAACATACCAAACGGTATGGTATGGTTTTCCGGTGTTGAGTCGTACCGAGTGGTTGGATGCCGGGCTCGAGTTGCTGGCGGCCGAGGGGGCGCCGGCGGTGACCATCGAGCGGCTGACCAGTGCGCTGGGGGTGACGAAGGGGTCGTACTACCACCACTTCAAAGGCGCTTCCGGATACAAGGCGGCGTTGCTGGAGCACTTCGAGGCGCAGTACACGACCCGGCTGATCGACACCGTCGAAGGCGATCGTGATGACGGAGAGAAGCTTCGGCATCTGCTGCGGCTGGTGCTGGCTGATCCGGACAGTGCTGCGCTCGAGATCGCCGTCCGGGCGTGGGCACTGCAGGATCCTGAGGTTCGGGCTGCACAAGAGCGGGTGGACAAGGCGCGGACGGCGTACCTGGAGAAGGTGTGCCGGGGGCTGGGCATGGACGTCGACCCGGATCGGTTCGCGCAGCTGCTGTACCTGATTCTGATCGGCACCGAACAGGTGGTGCCGCCGGTCGGGAAGCAGGACCTGCGGGAGATCTACGACCTGGTCCTCCGCCTCATCGACTAGAGGAGTGCACATGCCGACCACCCTGCACGAACTCGACGACCTGGTGCCGGTCGTGGACGAGATCGACGTGAAGACGGCGCACGGCGACGTCACGCTGCGGGAGTTCGTCGCCGGCTCGCTGGGGCACAGCCCGCTGTGGATCAAGGGGCTGTTCGCCGTCCGGATGGCCGTCGCGGCAGTGCTTCGCCTCGAGACGACGGGGATCCCGGACACGCGACGGCTGCGGCCCGAGACTGTGAGTTTCACGCCGGGCGAGAAAGACGCGTTCTTCACCGTCGTGCGCGGCGAGGAAGACCACTACCTGCTGCTGAAGGTCACCGACAACCACCTGATCGGGTACCTCGCGTTCATCACCGACAACGAGCGGCCGGCCACGTTCAAGGTCGTCACCCTGGTGCAGTTCCTGCGCCCCACGGGGCGGTTCTACTACAACCTGATCCGCCCGTTCCACCATGTCGTCGTGCTCAGTATGTGCCGAGCCGGCGAGACGTCGCGCGATAGGCAGTGAGCGCTGCCGCGATCCCGACAACGGCCAACGCCGACACGAAGATCAGGCCGAGCAACTGCCACGGAATCACCAACGCTGCCAGGCCGTAAGGCCCTGCGGCGATCCCCGCGAGTGCCGCCGCGGCGACCAATGATCCAAGCAGTACGCCGACCACCACGACTGTCACCGACTCCACCAGGGCCACCGTCACGACCTGCCCTCGTGTCAGCCCGGCCAGCCGCGACAACCTGAACTCCTGCCGCCGGTCGGCCGTCGACATCACCACGGCGTTGACGACCGCGACCGCGGTGAAGATCCCCGCCAGCCCCATGAGCGCGGCGAACAGCCCGGAGTTGCTCCGCTGCTGCGCCTCACCGCGCGCCTGCGCCCATTGCTCGACGGTCTGGCCGTCCATCATGGCGCCAGGTGCGAGCTTCACCAGGGTCTCGGTCCGGCCGCCGGCCGGCAGCAGCCCCCGCGGGATGAAGAAGTTCTCGCTCACGTCGAGCGTCTCGGGCATGATCGCGACGACCTTCACCGCGACCGTTCTGTTGCCCAGCGCAACCTTGAGGGTCGATCCCAGCTTGTAGCCCTCGGCCGCCATTCCGGGCCCGATCGCGATCGTCCGTCCGGCCAGCCGGTCCAGCGATCCCTTCCGCGGCCGCAGTTCGTGGGTTTGCTGGTACGCCACCGGGTCGATCCCGATCGCCTCGGAGTACACCGTTTTCCGAAAACGTGTGACGGCGATCGGTACGGCGGTCTGCACCGAGGCGGCCGTGATCCCAGGCCCCGGCGGCACCGCGTGATCCGCGACGACATCGGCCGTGATCAACCGCTGCTGCTCGACCCCAACCGCCTTCGCCAGCGACCCGAACGTGCCCCACAGCCCGACGACCAGTCCGACGAGCACGATCAGCGGCGCCGCGGTCGCCGCGCTCCGCCGTACGGCGTGCAGCACGCCGGCCCGCGCGAGGTCGGCGATCACGTTGCCTCGGACAACCATCGCGGGCAGCCGGCCGGCCAGCGGGACCACGACCGGGCTCAACTGGCTCAGCGCCACGGCCCCGCTGATCATCACCACCAGCCCGATCATCAGTCCGGCCACGAGATCCCGCGCCGCCTGCGCCGCGATCATCAGCAGCACCGTGCCGGACGCGGCCGACAACCCCCAGAACCACCGCCATCGCGTCATCACCCGCCGCGCGGCCTGTCCCTCGACGATCGCCTCGAGTGCGTTGAACCGCGACGCCCGCCAGGCCGCGGCGAGCACGCCGGCCAGCGCGGTGCCGACGCCGACGATCATCGCCGCCCACATCGGGCCCTGATCCCAGGGCGCCTCGAACCACTCCGGCAACATCCCCAGCCGGACGAGCAACCACGACTGCGCCCAGGTCGCCAGCACCCCCACCGGCACCCCGGCCACGCTGCCGACGGCCCCGAGCAGGCCGGCCTCGGTCACGACCATGAGACAGAGGTATCCGCGCTGCGCCCCGACCAGCCGCAACAGCCCGAACTCGCGCCGCCGTTGCACGGTCATGAACCCGAACGTCGTGCTCACGATGAAAACGCTCAGGAAAACGGCCAGCATCACCGACATTCCGAGCAGCGTCGCGGCTCCGACGTACCCTTCGCGAACCTTCGCCCGCTCGAACGCCGACAACCCCGCGGGCAGCACCGGCCGATCCGTCGCAGCCAGCATCTGCAGCCCGGACAGCACCAAGCCGACCCCGAGCGCGACAGCGACCACCGCACCGGCGAACAGCTGCCACCTGGTCCGCAATGCCCCGACAGACAACCTCAGCATGCACCCAGCCAACCGGCCCGGACGCCGCCGCGCCCGGGCTCCAGCACCCGACCTCGGGTAGCTCGGGCGCTACCTGGCCGACAGCAGCAGATCGACGGTGCTGTGGTTGGCCAGGCCGCCGAGCGCGCCGAGAGCCCGGAAGGTCAGTGTCACGTCGACCACGGTCGGCGCGTCGAGCCGAACCCGGAACACGGTTTCTTGTCGATGCTCCCCGGTCAGCTCGTGTGCCGGCACCTCGAGCTGGAGCCCGCTGACCGGTTCGGACTCGACAACCAACGGCCCGGTGACGAAGCCGTCATTGACGACCGTCACGGCGATCGGGTGCCACTCACCCGGCGTCAAGGTGCCGATCGGCGCGCCGCTGCGGGCAACATTCACCCGCGCCTCCGGATTGATCGTGACCGCGATCGGCGCGTTGGTCTCCACCGGCCCGCAACACCCGATTGCAGGTGCGTGGTGAGTCATCAGTCGACCTCGCATTCCTCGAGCCGTGACAGGTAGACGGCCTGCGCCTCGTCGTACGCCTGCCGCGCCGCGTCCCGCTCGCTCTCCCGAATGAACCCGGACTTCGCCTTCCACAGCTGGTCGACGCAGTCGTGCAGCCACTGCGCGCTGCGGCGTGACGCCCGGACCGGCTGGCCGCCGACCTCGAGGAAGACCGGCTGGGTGTGCACGCTCCGCAGGATCCGCAACGCCAGCCAGGACGAGCGTTCCACCGTCACGTCGAAGGCGACCTCCTGCTCGGTGCCGTCGGCAACCACTTCCTGGGACGCCACCGCGAAGCCGTTCACCACCAGCTCGACGACGACCGAGCGCGACGTACCGATCCGGGCGCGCTCGAGGTGCCAGCCGACCGGCGCGCTGTACGCCGGACGCCCCGCCGGCGGTGGCGGCGGCTGCTCGGGCAGCCAGGCGGCCACGGTCGCGCTGACCCGCACCTGCCCGGGCGCGTCCAGCGGATGCTCGCGACCGACGTCACCGTCGACCACCAGATCGAAGACGTGACTGCGGCCGTCACCGAAGTAGGACGCTTTCTCGCGGAGTCCGGCGATCCAGGCCTCGATCGCCTGCGGGCCCGACGGCGGATCGGTCAGTCGCACATACGTGCGGCCGACTCCGGGGCCCTCGTCGTAGATGCACGGGTAGTCGGTCTCGCCGAGCATCAACGTGCGATAGCCGACGCTCAGCAGGTGGTACCAGATGTTCAGCTCGGACGCGGGCGCGAACTCGGCGCCGCACTGGAAGTCGGCGGCCCCGAGCGGTACGTCGACGACGATCTCGTTCGAGCCGATGCTCTGGAACGACGGCACGACGTAGTTGGGCAGCTCTTCGGTGCCGACCGCCAGACCGAGCCCGCAGTGCGCGTACCCGACCAGGGCGTTCTGCGCCTTGCCCCAGCGCATGACGGGCAGGTTCCACGACGGCCAATCCTCGATCAGCGACGTCTCTGGGTAGTCCTGGTCGGACAGCCCGAGCAGGATCACGTGACCGGAATGGCTGGACGGAAAGCCTGATACCTCGACGTCGTACCGCAGGGCGCTCTCGCCGTCGCGGTCCGTCGGCCTGGGCGTCCACGTCATGCCCTGTGCGGCTTGCATCTCCGGGTACTCCAGATCGGCCGCCGGGCTGATCGACTCACCGCTGAAGAACTGCTTCTGGTGGTAGTAGCACGGCGCCCAGGTGAGCACGCTGCCGAGCCACAGTCCTTCGCCGCGGACATGCCGGATCATCGTCTCGGGCGTGACGCCTTCGCTGGGGACGTTGTAGTGCGAGCATCCGCCGGCATGGATGTGCGGGTCGCCGGAGTAGTACCCGCGGCTCGCCGGATCGACCCAGCGGTCGAGTGTGATCGGAATGCTGTCTGTTTCCGTGCCGACCTCGGTGTCCAGCAGCACCGGCCGGTACTCGGGCCCGCGGATCGCGGAAACCCGGTACTTGCCTTCGGGCAGCCGGACCACCTCGCCGGTCGCCCGGTAAACGTGTTCGTGGAAGAACATGTCCGGCGCCAGACGCATCGCCTTCGACGGGTACGAGCGACCTTGCCCGTCCTGGATGGTGATCGCGGCCATACAGCTGCGGCCGTCGGGCTCGCGGATGTCGAGCTGGATCTCTCGCGCCGGCGCGCAGTCGAACTCGAACGAAGCGCCGTACTCGCGCACCTCGAAGCCCGTCCGCTGACCGGCGATTCGCAGCGGCGACCGGCTCAGACTCCTGTGGTTGTGCTCGTCCGCCGCGAACAGCATCACTCCACCCGACCGAACACCGTCGTCGCGGGCGTAGAGGCTGATGACCTTGTACTCGACCTCGAGGCCGGACAGTTCACCGGGCGCGGCGAGCTTCGTGTCCAGCCACGCGTGCTTGATCCGCGGGACGACCGTCAACGTGTCGTGCAGCGCGATCCGGGCCGAGTGGCTCTGGTGGTCGATCAGTCCGTACGTGCCGCCGTCCCACGTCGCCAGCTCAGCCTCGATGCGGTGCGGATTCGCCACCCGTACGAGGAAACTCCGCCAGCCGTGCTGGACCAGGCGTGGCGGCGCGGCACCGGGCGTGCTCAGCGCCATGCCCTGCTCGTCGATCGACACGTCCACCAGGACGAACGGCCGCAGTAGGGTCTCGAGCTGGCTGCGGCGCTCGGCCTCGCTCAGCGAACTGCTCTCGAGCTTGGACAGTTGGGTGACAGCGTCGGCGGGTAGCGGATCGCCGAGTTCCTGCAGTTTCCGGGCGGCGCGGACCGCGGACGCGAACAAGGGCTGCACTGGTGGCTCTGACACCGAGGGACCTCCCTGATGGCGAGTTCCTTCGCGACCCTACTCGGCACCGGCTACCTCAGCACCTCCAATAACGCGGCGACGTCCGCCTGGTCCAGGTCGCGGGCACCGATCAGGGCCTGCATCAGCAGACCGTCGAGCGCGGCCACCAGGAGTCTCGCCTTTTGCGGATCCGCCGTGAAGGCGCGGGCGATTTCCGTCAGCGGCTCCAACCACGCCCCGGCCGTCTCCCGCAGATCCGGCCGCCGGGCCGCGAACAGGTACAGCTCGTACAGCGCCAGAGTCCGCCCACGGCGCCGTACGACGCTGTGCTCGATCAGCCTGGCCAGCTCGTCGGCCGGCCGCGCGCCCAGCTCGCTCCCGCGGCCGTGCAGCTCGGCGGCGAGGTCCTCGGCGGCCGACTGCAACGCGGCGACCAGCAGGTCGTCCAGTGTCGGAAAGTGATAGGTGATCGACGCAATCGACACGTCCGCCACGGCGGCCACCGCGCGATGGCTCACACCTGCGACTCCGTCGCGTTCGATCACGGTCAGCGTCGCCGCGAGCAGCTCGCCGCGGCGCTGCTCACCGCGCACCCGGCGCCCGTCGACACCCCGCCTGACCTGCACGAACAGCAAACTATCAGGACGTTCGTACGGATTGATTTTGCTCTCCGGAATCGCGGGATCCAGCGTTTTCCGCGACTTAGGCTCGGATCTCGTGGCCCCCTCAGAACTGACGACAGCGATGCGGCGCGCGCTGAAGCGCGCGGATGACGGCAAGACCCTCGACCCGGCGGAGGTGGAGGTGCTGCTCGGCGCGAGCGGTGACGCACTGACCGCGCTGATGGCGACCGCGGCCCGGGTCCGCGACCAGGGCCTGGCCGATGCCGGCCGGCCCGGGATCATCACGTTCTCGAAGAAGGTCTTCATCCCGCTGACGCGGCTGTGCCGGGATCGCTGTCACTACTGCACGTTCGCGACCACGCCCGGCCGGGTGCACGCGCCGTACCTGTCGCCGGACGAGGTGCTGGAAATCGCGCGGCAGGGTGCCGCACTGGGCTGCAAGGAAGCGCTGTTCACGCTCGGCGACGCACCGGAAGAACGGTGGGACGCGGCGCGGACGTGGCTCGACGAGGCCGGGTACGACAGCACGCTCGACTACGTCCGGGCGATGGCGATCCGGGTCCTCGAGGAGACCGGCCTGCTGCCGCACCTGAACCCGGGCGTGATGTCGTGGCAGGACCTGCAGCGGTTGAAGCCGGTCGCGCCGAGCATGGGGATGATGCTGGAGACCACGTCACGGCGGCTGTTCGAGGAGAAGGGCCAGCCGCACTTCGGATCGCCGGACAAGGACCCGGCGGTCCGGCTCCGGGTGCTCGAGGACGCCGGGCGCTCGAACGTGCCGTTCACGACCGGGCTGCTGATCGGCATCGGGGAAACGTTGACGGAACGTTCCGACTCGATCTTCGCGCTGCGGAAAATCGCCAGGCAGTACAACGGCATCCAGGAAGTGATCATCCAGGGTTTCCGGGTGAAGCCGGACACCGCGATGCGCAACGACGCCGACGTACCGCTGGACGAGTGGCTGGCCGCGATCGCCGCGACGCGGATCGTGCTCGGGCCGCGGGTTCGCGTCCAGGCGCCGCCGAACCTGGTCGATCTGGCGGAGTGCCGGGCGCTGCTGGACGCGGGTGTTGACGACTTCGGCGGGGTCTCGCCGCTGACGCCCGACCACGTGAACCCGGAGCGGCCGTGGCCGCAGATCGACGACCTCGCGAAGGTGACCGCCGATGCCGGGTTCGTGCTGCGCGAGCGGCTCACCGCGCATCCGGAGTACCTGCGGGAGCCCTGGCTCGATCCGCGGCTGATCTCGCACGTCGAGGCGCTCGTCGACCCGGCCACCGGTCTGGCGAACGAGGACGCGAAGCCGGCTGGTCTCCCGTGGCAGGAGCCCGACGGCGGGTGGGACAGCGTCGGCCGCACCGACCTGCACACCGCGATCGACACCGAGGGCCGGCGCACGGAGACCCGCTCCGACTTCGACGCCGCCTACGGCGACTGGGACGTCCTCCGCGAACAGGTCGCCGAACGCCGCGCCGCCGAAGCGCCGGCAACCACGCCAGGCATCGGCGAGGTGCCTGGCTCGACCGCACCTGAGCGGATCGCTGCCGATGTGAAGGCGGCCTTGGCCGCTGCTGAGCGTGACCCGGCGGGGTTGTCGGATGCGCAGGCGTTGACGTTGATGACTGTGACCGGGCCGGCGCTGGACCAGCTCGCGCGGATCGCCGACGACTTGCGGAAGGCAACGGTCGGCGACGACGTGACCTATGTCGTGAACCGGAACATCAACTTCACCAACGTCTGCTACACCGGCTGCCGGTTCTGCGCGTTCGCGCAGCGACGCACCGACGCCGACGCCTACTCGCTGTCGATGGACGAGGTCGGCCAGCGCGCCGAGGAAGCCTGGGTGATCGGCGCGACCGAGGTCTGCATGCAGGGCGGTATCCACCCGGACCTGCCGGGTACGGCGTACGCCGATCTCGTCCGCGCGGTCAAGGACCGGGTGCCGGACATGCACGTCCACGCCTACTCGCCGATGGAGATCGTGAACGGCTCGGTGCGGACCGGTCTGTCCATCGAGGAGTTCCTGATCTCGGTGAAGGAGGCCGGGCTGGACAGCATCCCCGGCACCGCGGCCGAGATCCTCGACGACGACGTCCGCTGGATCCTCACCAAGGGAAAGTTGCCGACGGCAAGCTGGATCGAGGTGATCAGCACCGCGCACAAGGTCGGCCTGCCGTCCAGCTCGACGATGATGTACGGCCACGTCGACGCGCCGCACCACTGGGTCCAGCACCTGCGCACGATCGCCGCCGTCCAGGACGAGACCGGCGGCTTCACCGAGTTCGTCCTGCTGCCGTTCATCCACCAGAACTCGCCGATCTACCTGGCCGGCGTGGCGCGGCCGGGCCCGACGTACGACGAGAACCGCGCGGTGCACGCGATGGCGCGGATCATGCTGCACGGCCGCATCGACAACATCCAGTGCTCGTGGGTGAAGCTCGGCGTCGACGGCTGCGTCGCCGTCCTGAACGGCGGCGTCAACGACATCGGCGGCACGCTGATGGAGGAGACCATCAGCCGGATGGCCGGATCCAAGCACGGCAGCCGCAAGTCGATCGCCGAACTGACCGCGATGGCGACCGCCGCCGGCCGCCCGGCGCGCCAGCGCACCACGACGTACGGTGACGTCCCTGCCCGCCCGGCCACGGAGCTCGAACTGGCCTGACGACTCGCCGGGCCGGCGGCTTGTCCAGCCCAGCAACGAGTCTTGACAACTGGTTAGTTGTTGCGGCAGGCAACATCTGCACGGAAAGTGAAGGAAGTTTTACTGAGCGTTGCTTACTTCAAAGGCAATGCAAATGTTTGAACCCGAGGATTCCCGGTACGCCGGGCGCCGTGACAACGTTCAGTTGTCGGCGACGGACGGGTCGCCGGCGCAAGGTCCAGGTGGTTCCCGCAGCACTCCCGTCCGCGACCGGACTGTACCTCCCCTGCCGGTCACGGAATGAGACGCGGGTCCGCCCTCCTTCGGGCCACTGCCCTCTCGGGGCAACAGCAGGACGCCGGCCGTGTCGGTGGGGTGTTGGTCGCCAGTGAGGTGGCGACCAACGCCCGGCACGGTCGGCGTTTCTTTCTGGAGGCTGCCTTGCTGTACCGGTGCTGCTGGGGACCGGTACAGCGGGCAGCTTTCTGGTGCGTGCAGACCTTCTAGTACGGGTAGGTGTCGTCGCGACGCGTCGGGTCCAGGTCCCACAGGGAGAACTGGACGACCTTGTGCGACTCCTCGCCGCCGCCCGGGACGAGCCCGAACGACTCGTACTCCTTCGAGCCCAGCCCGTCGAGGTAGCAGAGCAGCTCGAAGGCCGACTGCGCGTCCTCGATGTCGTCGATGACCTCGTCGTTCTGCGCCTCGTCCGCGCGGCTGCGCACGTACTGCACGAAGGCGTCCGGGTCCGTCACCACGTAGTCGTAGCGCGCCTGGTAGCTGAGCCGGACCCCGTTCTCCGGGACCAGCGGCTCGTCGAGCTCCTCGAGGTCGTCCAGCGGGCTGCCCTCGACGATCTCCCGGTAGTCCGCCGGGTCGTCGAAGTCGTCCGGTCCCAGCGGCAGGTCGTCCAGCTCGTCGGGGTCGTACGAGTCGATCCCGAGGAAGATGTCGCCCCAGCCTCGTTCGTGGACGGCGTCCGCGAGCGCCCGGGCCTGGACCCGGACGTTCTCGATCGCGCCGGTGGCCCGCAGGTCGTGCAGATCCAGAGCGTCAGCCTGCTCCAGGAGCACCCGGGCGAGTTCACGGGCGGCCTCGGCGGCCGAGGCGGGTTCGATCGGCTCACTCATGCTGTGACGGTACAACCATGGGCACCTCCACTGCCGAGCCCGGTACTCCGAACGCGTCGACGAGCTCCACCGCCGCCGGCCGGACGGCCGCGCACAGCTCGTTGACCAGCGCGGTGATCGCCTTCGACCGGCCGGGCGACAGCCGCCCGTGCTCGAGATACCACGCACGCTCCGCCTCGATCGTGGCCAGCGCGTGCAGGTCGTACAGCTCCTGCAGGCGCGGCCGGATCTCGTCCGGCGCATTCCGCACCGCGGACTGGAACGCTTCGAGCACGACCCGGTCCACATGGGCGCGGCCGGCGGCGATCACATGGTCCTGGCACCGGTTGAAGACGTCGAACGGCTCGTCCCCCGCATCGATCCCCGCCTTCAACCGCCGCGCCACCCCGGACAGCATGTGCTCCTCCCGGAACCGCAGCAGGCCCGAGTGGTACGCGTCGTCGCGCAACCCCGCGTCGGGGTCGGCGGTGTCGCTGCGATTCGGTACGGCGTCGCGCAGCCGCTCGATCAACGGTCGCAGCGCCGCCTTCTCGACTGCGATCTCCACGGCCTGCGCGGCGACGAACCGCGCGGTGCTTAATGGGTCCAGCTTGCCGAAGGACTCGCGGTAGTCCGTCAACAGGCCCTTCGCGACCAGCTGCAGCAGGACCGTGTTGTCGCCCTCGAAGGTGGTGAACACATCGGTGTCCGCCTTCAGCGTCGCCAACCGGTTCTCGGCCAGATAACCCGCGCCGCCGCAGGCCTCCCGGCACATCTGGATCGCCTCGGTCGCATGCCACGTCCCGAGCGCCTTCGTCCCGGCCGCCTGCGCCTCCAGGGCGCGCCGGTCGTGCTCGTCCCGGTCGTCGCTGAACACCCGGACGAACTCCTCCACCAGGTCGGCCTGCGCGAAGTGCAGCGCATACGTCCGCGCGAGCAGCGGCAGCAGTCTGCGCTGATGCATCCGGTAGTCGAGCAGGAGCGCCTCCTCGTCGCTTCCCGGTGCGCCGAACTGGCGCCGCTGCGCGGCATACCTGATCGCGATCGTCAGGGCGACCTTGCTCGCGTTGATCGCGGCGCCGCCGACCGAGACCCGGCCCTGCACCAACGTGCCGAGCATCGTGAAGAACCGGCGGTCCGGATTCTCGATCGCACTGGTGTAGTTGCTGTCAGCATCGACCTGGGCGTAGCGGTCGAGCAGGGCGTCCCGCGGGACGCGGACCTGGTCGAAGACGATCCGCCCGTTGTCGACGCCGTTCAGCCCGAGCTTCGGACCGCAGTCCGACAACGTCACGCCCGGCAGTGCCGAACCGTCCGCGCCCCGGATCGGCACCATTAGGCAGTGCACCCCATGACGCTGCCCGCCGACGACCAACTGCGCGAACACGGCCGCCATCCGCCCATGGCGCGCCGCGTTGCCGATGTAGTCCTTGCGCGCCGCCGCGGTCGGCGTGTGCACGACGAACTCCTCGGTCGCCTCGTCGTACGTCGCCGTCGTCCCAAGGGCCTGCACGTTCGACCCGTGACCGGTCTCGGTCATCGCGAAGCAGCCGAGCAGCCGCCCGCTGATCGCGTCCGCCAGGTATCGCTCGTGATGTCTCTTCGTCCCGAGGTGCAGGATCGCGCCGGCGAACAGGCCGAACTGCACACCGGCCTTGACCATCAGCGACAGGTCACCGAAGGCCAGCATCTCGAAGGCCGCGATGAACCCGCCCAGGTCCGCCTCTCCGCCGTACTCCTTCGGGTAGCCGCGCCCGGGCAGCCCGTCCGCGGCCGACTCCAGCAACAGGTCCAGGATCCGGTCCCGGTACTCGTCGCGCGGCAGCCGCACCGCCAGCTCACCCAGGTCGGCGTGCGCGGCCAAGCCGGCCCGCACGACGTCCCGCGCCGCCTTGTGCGGCCCGTCCAAGTAGTCCCGCATCGCCGATGTGCTCATGTCCTCTAACTTACGAGGAATCGCCGCTACTTTCCGTCACCGTTCTCTGACTGTGGAAAAGCTGGCATCAATCCGCATCTACGGCGGTACGCTTTCTCTCGTGCCGAATTTGCGGATCAGCGAGGCAGCCGCGCTCTTGGGCGTCAGCGACGACACGGTGCGGCGCTGGATCGAGCAGGGCCGGTTGGCGTCGAAACAGGCGAGCGGGCGGATGGCCGTCGACGGGCAGGCGCTCGCCGCGTTCGCCCAGGAGCTGGCCGACTCCCCGGAGCCGGGTCACACGGCCGCGGCCTCGGCGCGGAACCGGATGCGGGGCATCGTCACCCGGGTTCTCAAGGACGGCGTGATGGCCCAGGTCGAGATGCAGGCCGGGCCCTTCCGCGTCGTCTCGCTGATGAGTCGTGAGGCCGCGGACGAGCTCGGTCTGGAGCCCGGCGTCGTGGCCGTCGCCTCCATCAAGTCCACCCATGTCGTCGTCGAGATCCCGGAGGCCTGATGGTCCGCCGTACCGCGTTCGCCGTCCTCGCCGCTGTCGCCGCGCTCGCCCTGGCAGGGTGCGGCGAGGACACTCCGGCCGCGTCGTCATCGTCGGGCAACTCGGCGACGCCGACGGTGTCCGGGACCGTCGAGGTGTTCGCCGCCGCTTCCCTGACCGGCACGTTCACCCAGCTCGGCAAGGACTTCGAGGCCGCGCACCCCGGCGTGAAGGTGCACTTCAACTTCGCGGGCAGCTCGGCGCTGGCGAAGCAGATCAACGAGGGCGCGCCCGCGGACGTGTTCGCCTCGGCGGCGCCGAAGAACATGGACGACGTGAAGGACAAGGGCACGCCGACGACCTTCGTGAAGAACACGCTGGAGATCGCCGTGCCGAAGGGCAACCCGGGCGGGATCACCGGGATCAAGGACTTCGCGGACAAGGACAAGAAGATCGCGATCTGCGCCGCGCAGGTCCCGTGCGGAGCGGCTGCGGAGAAGGTGTTCAAGGCCGTCGGGATCACCGCACAGCCCGACAGCCTCGAGCAGGACGTGAAGGCGGCGCTCACCAAGGTCGGTCTCGGTGAGGTCGACGCGGCGCTCGTGTACAAGACCGACGTACTGTCCGCCAAGGACAAGGTCGAGGGCATCGAGTTCCCGGAGTCGGCGGAGGCCGTCAACGAGTACCCCATCGCCACGTTGTCCGAGGCTCCGAACCCGGACGGGGCCAAGGCCTTCGTGGAGTATGTGCTGTCCGACAAGGGCAAGGCCGTGCTGACCGCGGCGGGCTTCGACGCGCCATGAGTCGTCGGAGCAGGAGTACGAGCGGGCGCGTCCCTCTCGTGCTCTTGCTGCCTGCACTGCTCGGGTTGGCGTTCCTGGTCGTTCCGTTGATCGGCCTGCTCGCCAAAGCCCCTTGGTCGACGCTGCCGGGGCAGCTGTTCAGCGCTGAGGTGTGGCAGGCGCTGAGGCTGTCATTGGTCTGCGCGACTGCTGCGACTGTTGTGTGTTTGCTGCTGGGCGTCCCGCTCGCATGGCTCCTCGCTCGTGGCGGACTGCCCGGCCGGAGCGTGATCCGGGCGTTGGTGACGGTTCCACTGGTGCTGCCGCCAGTGGTCGGCGGTGTTGCGCTGCTGCTGGTCCTCGGGCGGCGAGGTCTGATCGGTCAGCACCTCGATGCCTGGTTCGGCATCTCGTTGCCGTTCACGACCGCCGGTGTGGTCGTCGCCGAGGCGTTCGTGGCCATGCCGTTCCTGGTGATCTCCGTCGAGGGCGCACTGCGTGCCGCCGACCCGCGGTACGAGGAGGCAGCCGCAACACTCGGTGCTGGACGGTGGACCACCTTCCGGCGCGTCACGCTTCCTTCGATCGCACCAGGGATCGTTGCCGGCACGGTTCTGTGCTGGGCGCGCGCACTGGGCGAGTTCGGCGCCACCATCACGTTCGCGGGCAACTTCCCCGGCCGTACGACCACAATGCCGCTGGCCGTGTACCTGGCGCTGGAGACAGACCCTGACGTGGCTGTCGTACTGAGTCTGGTGCTCCTGCTCGTTTCTGTCGTCGTACTGGCTTCTCTTCGCGAGCGCTGGATCGGTGGACTGCGGTGACCCTGTACGCCGACCTACGGGTGCGCCGCGGCTCCTTCGGTCTCGCGCTGGACCTGACGGTCGAGCCGGGCGAGGTCGTCGCGCTGCTCGGGCCCAACGGCGCTGGGAAGACCACAGCGCTGCGTGCGATCGCCGGACTGCTCGCGCTGGACAGCGGCCGTATCGCCCTGGACTCCACAGTGTGGGACGAGCCGCCGGGCATCTTTCGTACGCCGGACCGCCGGCCGATCGGGGTCGTGTTCCAGGACTATCTGCTCTTCAACCACTTGAGCTGCTTGGAGAACGTGGCCTTCGGACTGCGCGCCCGCGGTGTCGAGAAACAGACCGCCCGGGTGGAGGCTGCGCGTTGGCTCGACACCGTCGGCCTGTCGCAGTACGCCCGTACTCGTCCCCGCGCGCTGTCCGGCGGCCAGGCTCAGCGGGTCGCCCTGGCGCGAGCACTGGCCACGGACCCTGAGCTCCTCTTGCTCGACGAACCGCTCGCCGCCCTGGACGCGAGCACGACTCTGCACGTCCGCGCCGAACTGGGTCAGCACCTTAGGCGCTTCGAAGGGCGCACGCTGCTCGTGACGCACGACCCGCTGGACGCCATGGTCCTGGCCGACCGCCTGATCATCATCGAGAACGGTCAGGTCGTCCAGGAAGGCAAGCCCACCGAGGTCGCCCATCGCCCGCGCACCGACTACGTAGCTCAACTGGTCGGCCTCAACCTCTACCGCGGCAACGCATCCGGCACCACAGTCACCCTCACAGAGGGCGGCATGATCACCCTCGCCGAACCGGCGACCGGTCCGGTGCACGTGGCCTTCCCACCCGCAGCCGTCAGCTTGTACCCCGAGCACCCGTCCGGCAGCCCCCGCAACACCTGGCCCGCCGTCGTCACCGGCATCGAGCAGCACGCCCACACCGTGCGCGTCCGCCTGAACGCGGCCCCCGCCGGCCCCGCCGACCTCCTCGCCGACATCACCACCGCCGCGGTCGCCGACCTCCACCTCACCCCCGGCCAACCCCTCCACACCACCCTCAAAGCCACCGAGGTCCACACCTATCCGGTGTAGAGCCGGTAGCTGCGCTCCGCGCGCTCTTTCAACGTCTTCGGCCCAGGCTCGGCAGTCCACCGCTGACAGTCCTGATACTGACGCTCCGCTGGGAACGCGAACTCTGGCGGTCGGCTTCGACCGCCATGCGCCAGCGCTGGGCGGTTGTCAGCTCTTTGGGACGCTTGGCCTTCTTCTGAACCACAGGTGTTATGGGCTTGGCGTTCTGGAGCCGCCGAACGACTCGTCGCGACGCATACAGCGCAGGAGTGCGCGCCTCGTCGTCATCTGACTTCAGGCGTCGCGCCTTGCTAGTACAGGCGTCACAGCTCGGGTAATTGGCCGGACGCCAGTCGTCCTCCCACCAAGGCGCCGTCAGGGGGGTACCGCACAGTGCGTGTCCTGGCTTGTTCGAATTCAACTGATGGACGACGTCGTCGTGCGCCAGAACAAACCACTCGTAGTCCAGCGCGCATCTGATGCGCCGACATCCGCTGCACCGCGGATAGTTGTCCGGCGACCAGTCTGCTTCCCACCACGGCTCGACCCATCGTTGGCCGCAGAGGGCCAGAGCCGGACGCCGCGGATCGAGTCGGTGCACCTCGTCGTCGTGATCCAGAACGTGCCACTCGTAGTCGAGCGCAGCGCTTGGCAGTCGAACGCCATCGACCTTCATCGCATGTCCCCAGTTCTGCGTGCTGGTCAGGGCAGTCCAGTCTGCCAAGCGACCACGACGCTTGCCAGGGTCAAACGCCGTCGGCCTATGTCTGCCGAGGCCGTGCGGACCGACCTCGCACGAGGCACAGCCGCTGAGGTTACGGGCCGTGATGGGGTTGTCGTGGATTGACATGGTGTTACGGGGCGATTCACGCTCGCGGTGCGCAGTACTGTAACGAAGAGTGTTTACCTACTCACTCGTAGTGTGTGGGTTCTTCACACGAGAGTGATGACATCGTGCACTACGCCGATCCTGCTCCGGGCGCCCAAGATGTGGCGGGCACCAACGGAAAGGGGGGTCGGACAGTCATGCACGAGAGCTACGAGTTCTACTGCCTTGCGGATCGGCGGTTCTACGAGACGCCGGCCAACCGTGGTGCCCAGCATCCGGATTTCGCGATCACCCAGCGGCCGGTGCCAGGCGGGTGGCGGCACGTGCCGGGCGAGCAGTGGATGCACTACGCGCCGGAGAATCTCCAGCTCCCCCTGCAGGGCTGGAAGGTTCACGTCTCGGCACGGCTCCAGGACGTCGAGCGGACGCTCGACGCCGTGTGGGAGTACTGCGTCCCGCGCGGCATCGCGTTCAAGTACCTGCGCAACGAGGCCGTCCTGGTGATGGTCAACTCCAAGGCCGCTCCCCGCGGGTCGAGCGGCAAGCTGGTGACGATCTACCCGACCGACGAGGCCCAGCTCGAGCTGGTGCTGAAGGAGCTGAACGAGGTCCTCCAGGGCGTCGAAGGCCCTTACATCCTGAGCGATCTGCGCTACGCCGACGGCCCGCTGTTCGTGCGGTACGGCGCCTTCGTCAGCAGGCACTGCCTCTCGCCGACCGGCGAGCGCGTGCTCGCGATCGAGGACGCCAACGGCACCCTCGTGCCGGACCATCGCGGCCCGACCTTCGTCACGCCGCCGTGGGTCCAGTTGCCTGACTTCCTGCAGCCGCATCTCGACGCACGCAACGCGGTCACCACCAACGACCTCGCATACACGATCGACGGCGTCATCCAGTTCTCCAACGGCGGCGGTGTGTACCTCGGCCACCACAACGAGACCGGCGACCGCGTCGTCCTCAAGGAGGGCCGTCCGTACGCCGGGCTCGACATGTCCGGGCGGGACGCGGTCGCGCGGATCGCCCACGAGCGCGACATCCTCGAGCAGCTCGCCGGCCTGGACGCCGTACCGAGGACGCACGACTACCTCCAGCTCGGCGACCACCACTTCCTCGTGCAGGAGCACATCGACTCGGTGTCACTGCAACGCGAGCTGGTCCGGCGGTATCCGCTGACGCACCCGGACGCAACCGAGGCCCAAAAGGCCAGGTACGCCGAGTGGGCGACCGCGATGATCGCCAAGGTCGGCGAGGCCGTCGGGCAGTTGCACGAGCGCGGTGTCGTGTTCTGCGACCTGCACCCGGACAACCTGCTCCTCGACGTGAACGGCGAGCTCACGCTGATCGACTTCGAGGTCGCGACCAGGGCCGAGGACCGGGCCCGCTCGACGCTCGCCCATCCCGGGTACGCCGCTCCGCAGGACCGGCAAGGCGTCGACGTCGACCGGTATGCCCTGGCCTGTATCGCGCTCGGCGTCTACGCGCCGCAGGCAACGATCCTGCTGAATCTCCATCCTGGTAAGGCGTTCCAGCTCGCGGACATGATCGCCGAGACGTTCCCCGTGGCGCGCGACACCCTCGATGACGCGGTGCGTACGATCGTCGGCGCCGACGCGACCAACGAGCTGGACGGCATCGCACTCCCTGGCCGGGCCGGCTGGACCGACGTACGTGAGGCGCTCACCAAGGCGATCGTCGCGAGCGCGACACCGGAGCGCACCGACCGGCTGTTCCCCGGCGACATCGCGCAGTTCCGCGACGGCGGCGGCATCGACCTCGCGACCGGTGCGGCCGGCGTCCTGTACGCGCTGGCCAAGACCGGAGCCGGCCGTTTCCCGGAGTACGACGACTGGCTGCGCAAGCAAGCCGTCAGCACCGCGACGGGCCCCGGGCTGTACGACGGTCTGCACGGCGTCGCCCATGTCCTCGACGAGCTGGGCTACCGGCAGGACGCGCTGGACCTGGTCGACCGCACTCTCGCCGACGACTGGAGCTCCCGCGAGCTCGGGCTGCACTCCGGCCTCGCCGGCATCGGCCTGAACCTGCTGCACTTCGACACCGAGCCGGCGCTCCGGGCGAAGGCGGTCCGGGTCCTCGACCTGGTCGCCGACCGGCTGGAGACCGACGTACCGGAGATCAGCGGCGGGCAGCACGCACGTGCCGGCCTGATGTACGGCTCGTCCGGCCCGGCGCTGCTGTTCCTGAACGCCTTCGAGCAGCTCGGTGACACCGGACTGCTCGATCTCGCGGAGATCGCGATCCGGCAGGACCTGAAGCGCACCGTGCTCACCGAGGACGGGATGCGCCAGGTCAACCAGGGCTGGCGAACCCTCCCCTACCTGGAAGAGGGATCCGTCGGCATCGCACTCGTCCTCGAGCGCTACCTGCGCCACCGTCCGTCCGACGAGCTGAGCGCGCAACTGCAGGAGCTCAAGCGGGTCACCCACTGCGACTACTACGTCCAGCCAGGGCTGTTCATGGGCCGCGCCGGGATTCTCCTCGCTGCTGCCGCGCTCCAAGACCAGGTCGACGACCTGGTGCAGGGTCTCGGCTGGCACGCGATGCCGTTCGAGGGCGGTCTCGCGTTCCCGGGCAACCAGTTGCTCCGTCTCTCGATGGACCTGGCGACCGGATCGGCCGGCGTCCTGCTGGCCCTGGGCACGGCGCTGCACGACGCGCCGGTGTCCCTCCCGTTCCTCGGACCTCCCCAGTGGTCCGAGTCCCCATCCCGACGAACCGCACCGAAGGAGGTGTAAAAACATGGCACTTCTCGACCTTCAAGGTCTGGAGACCCCGGGTTACGGCCACGGCGGCCACCACCACGGCGGCTCCACGCTGACCGTGCTGGGCTGCGCTTCGCAGACCCCGAGCAACCTGAGCCTGCTGCTCTGCCACTGATACGGCACCTGTATTGCCAGGTAGTGAGGCCCTGGGTGGTGACCCACCCAGGGCCGACCTGTAGCCCCGGGCCTGCCTGCTCGTTGTGTTGGTGGGACAAGGGGAGTGAGGTGATCGACCCGTGCAGTCTTATCCATGCGCCGAGCGTCTGACGCTCGTGGAGCAGGTGCACGGTAATGATGTCGCGGATCCGTACCGCTGGCTCGAGGACTCCACGGCCGCGCAGACCGAGCGATGGCTGCGGGACCAGGACGAGCTCTGGCTGACGTACGCCGCGTCGCTGACCAGCCGGTTCGGCTGGAAGAACCACGTCCGGCGGTTGTCGGACGTCAGCAGCGTGTCCACGCCCGACTGGCGCGGAGACCGCTGCTTCACGCTGCGCCGCGCGGCCGGGCAGCAGCACGCCGTCCTGTACGTCGACGAGACGCCGCTGATCGATCCGAAGCAGCTCGACCCGACCGGCCTGACCACGCTCGACGCCTGGCAGCCCTCGCCGGACGGCACGAAGCTGGCGTTCCAGCTGTCCCGCGGCGGTGACGAGCGCTCGTCGCTGAGCGTCCTGGACATCGCGAGCGGCCAGGTGGTCGACGGGCCGATCGACGGCTGCCGCTACTCGCCCGTCACGTGGCTCCCCGACGGAAACACCTTCTACTACGTGCGCTTGCGGCAGGTGCGCCGTCACCGCCTGGGTGACCCCGACGACGTCACGGTCCTCGCCGCGGAGGCGTCGTACGGCCTGGAGATCAGCGCCGACGGCCGCTGGCTGACGATCTGTACCGCGACCGACGTGTGGCTCGCCGACCTGACCACCGACGCACCGCCGCGGCATCTGCCGCAGGACGCGACGACGATCATGTCAGTGGGTCCGGACGGCCGTCTGTACGTCGTCACCGCGCAGGACTCGCCCGCCGGGCGGATCTGCGTCGGCGACCCGACCGAGCCGACGGTCTGGCACGACTACCTCCGCCCGGACAAGCCGCTGACCGGCCTGGCGATCCTCGACGACGTGGTCCTGGTCAGCACGACCAACGAGATCACCGTGCACGACCGGGAGAGCGGCCGGCTGCAAACGATCCTGGACCTCCCCGGCAGCGGGTCAGTGGGTGCGTTGACGGCCCACGGCAACCGGGCCTGGTTCAGTTACACGGACAGCGTGACGCCGCCGGCCGTCTACTGCTACGACGCGAGCACCCGCACCACCACTGGAGACGTCGCTGCGCGGGAAGCCACGATGCGCCGGCTGACGACCAGAACAGGTGTCGAGCTACAGGTGATCGGCGAGCCGGGGCCGCGTCCGACGATCCTCTACGGATACGGCGGATTCGGGCAGTCGCTCACGCCGGCGTACTCCGCCTTCACGCTGGCCTGGGTCGAAGCAGGCGGGACCTTCGTGACGGCGACCGTTCGCGGCGACGGCAGCTCGCACCACGCCGGAACGCGCCACCACAAGCAGGACGTCTTCGACGACTTCATCGCCGCCGCCGAGCACCTGATCGCCGACGGTTGGACCACCGCCGACCAGCTCGCCATCTGCGGCGAGTCCAACGGCGGCCTGCTGACGGCGGCCGCGCTCACCCAACGCCCAGAGCTGTTCGCCGCCGCGGTCTGCTCGGCCCCGCTGACCGACATGATCCGCTACGAGCTCACCGGGCTGGGCGAGCGCTGGACCACGGAGTACGGCACGGTGCAGGACGCAGACGACTTCGAGACCCTGCTCTCCTACTCGCCGTACCACCGCGTCGCCGACGGCGTGAAGTACCCGGCCGTCCTGCTGACAGCCTTCGGGAACGACACCCGCGTGGATCCCTTGCACGCAAGGAAACTGTGCGCGGCGCTGCAACACGCGACGGCCGGCAGTCGACCGGTCCTGCTGAGGTTCGAGCCGGACGCCGGGCACACCACCGGCGGCATCAGCCTCGCCGCCGACATGCTCGCGTTCGTCGCGGACCAGACCGGTCTCCGCCGATGATCACCTTCAAGGAGGTGGCCAAGCGCGGGCGGGGCTGGTTGCCGCTGATCGGGGTCAACGCGCTCATCGGCAGCGCCGTCACACTCGCGCTTCCGGCGGTCCTCGGGCGTTCGGTCGACTCGATCGTGGCCGGCGCCGGGTACCCGCGCTGGCTGGTCGTCGCGGCGTCGCTCATCGGGCTCGGCATCGCGGCCAGCATCATCGACGCGTTCGCGGGCGCGGCCTGCGTCGCCGAGACCACGTCCTGGCTCCGCCACCGGCTGGTCCGGCACGTCGTCCGCGGCGGCCCCGGCGGCACGCGCGACTTCGAGACCGGCGACCTCGTCACCCGCGTCTCGGCCAATGCGACCGACGCCGCCCAGGCCGGGCCGGCCGCGGTGACCGCGATCGCGGCGGTCGCTCCCCCGCTCGGCAGCCTCGTCCTGCTGGCCGTGATCGACCCGTGGCTGGCGGCCGCGTTCTTCGGCGGCGTCCTGCTCGTGGTCCTCGTGCTCTGGACCTTCGCCAAGCGGACCGCCGACGTCAGCCTGGCGTATCAGGAGACCCAGGGCCGGATCGCCGCGCTGCTGTCGGAGGCGCTCACCGGCATCCGCACGATCACCGCCGCCGGTACGACGGAGCGCGAGGAGCGCCGCATCCTCGGGCTGATGCCCGAGCTGCACCGCAACGGCGTCGTCACCTGGCGGATCCTGGCCCGCTCCGGCGCGCAGGCCGCGGTTGTCGGCCCGCTCGTCCTGGTCGCGGTCCTGGCCGTCGGCGGCATCCAGCTCGTCGGCGGCGACATCACCGCGGGAGAGCTGTTCGCCGCCTCGCAGTACGCCGTGCTCGGGGCCGGTCTCGGCAACCTGACCAGCGTGCTCGGCGAGCTCGCCCGCGCCAAGGCCGGCGTCCGGCGGTCCGCCGAGGTGATCGCGGTCGAGCCCGTCGCGCACGGTACGTTGACGCTGCCGTCCGGCCCCGGGCAGCTGACGTTCGACGGTGTCAGCGTGGTCGCCGACGGGAACGTCCTGCTGGACAACGTGAGTCTCGAGCTCCCCGGTGGCCTGACGGTCGCGGTCGTCGGCCCGAGCGGCGCCGGAAAGTCCGTGCTCGCGGCGGTCGCGGCGCGGCTGCGGGATCCGTCGACCGGCCAGGTCTCGCTGGACGGCGTACCGTTGCAGGCCGTCAGCCGGCATGCGCTGCGGAGCGCGGTCGGGTGTGCGTTCGAGCGCCCGCAGCTGGTCGGCCGGACGATCGGCGAGGCGATCGACCCGCACGCGGTCAGCCCGGTCCGCACGCTCGCGGCCGCCCGTGCCACACATGCCCACGACTTCGTCAGCCGGCTGCCCGACGGGTACCTCACTTCGTTGCGCAAGGCACCGATGTCCGGCGGCGAACGGCAGCGCCTCGGCCTGGCCCGGGCTTGGCCGGCCCGCCGGCTCCTGGTCCTCGACGACGCCACGTCGAGCCTGGACACCGCCACCGAGCGCCAGATCAGCCGCACCCTCACCGAGGACCGGAACCGCCGCACCCGCCTGATCGTCACCCACCGCCCGGCCACCGCGGCCCGCGCCGACCTGGTCATCTGGCTCGACCACGGCCAGGTCCGCGCCATCGCCCCCCACGCCGACCTCTGGCACAACACGTCGTACAGGGCCGTTTTCGGGTGAAACGCGAGCTGTCGTACGGCGCTGCTGCGCTGCGGAAGCGGGCCGCGGTCGGGTTGATCGGGTGGTCGGTTCCGGAGATTCTGCCGACGGCGGTGTACGGGATCGCGGTGGCGCGGGCGACGGACAGCTTTCTCGGTGGTCATGCGTGGCAGGGAATCGCCTGG
This sequence comes from Kribbella sp. NPDC004138, assembly GCF_053603655.1. NCBI lineage: Bacteria > Bacillati > Actinomycetota > Actinomycetes > Propionibacteriales > Kribbellaceae > Kribbella > Kribbella sp. NPDC004138. The sequence goes on along the minus strand of NZ_JBSGFZ010000010.1, from coordinate 116,983 downwards.
CTGGGCGGGCTGGTCGCGACCGCCGGTCTGGGCGCGGCCGGCGCGCGTCAGGTGTACGGGCGGCTCGGGGAGCTGGTCGAGCCGTTGCGGGACGATCTGGTCCGGCGGGTCGTCGGTGGCGCGCTCCGGACCGCGGACGACGGCGCCGTCGCCCGTCTGAACCGGCAGGTCGAGATCGTCCGGGACACGTTCGCGGGCCTGGTCCTCGTGCTGCGCAGTTTCGCGGTCACGCTGTTCGGCGTCCTGACCGGGTTGCTGTCGCTCGCTCCGCTCGTCGCCGCCTTCGTCGTACCGCCGTTCCTGCTGGGGTTCGCGTTGTCGCTCGCGGTGCTCGGGATGGCGGCGGACCGCGTGCGTGCGTCACTGACTGCGGACGAGGACCTCGCGGCCTCGGCCGGGATGGTGTTCGGCGGCGTCCGCGACATCAGCGCCTCCGGGACCGAGGAGTACGCCGAATGGCTGGCCGGCGTGCCGATCGAGGCGCATGCGGCAGCGGAACGCGCACTGGCGAAGGTCTCCGCGCTACGGACGATGTGCTTCGCCGTGGGCGGCTGGTTGCCGCTGCTGATCCTGCTCGCGACCGGACCGTGGTTGGTGGGCCGCGGCGTCAGCACAGGTACGTTGCTCGGCGGACTGACCTATGTCCTGATCGGCCTCCAACCGGCGCTGAACACGGTGATGAACGCCCTCGGCGACAGCGGTCTGCGCTACGTCATCACGCTCGGCCGGATCCTCGACACGTCGACCCCGACCGACGCGCCGCGCACCGTCGACGTACTCAATGGCTATCAGGTCCGGCTGCGCGGACTGACCTTCGCGTACGGCCCCAAGGCCGAGCCCGTGCTCGACAAGCTCGAACTCACGATCCCCGAAGGCGAACACCTCGCCGTCGTCGGCCCTAGCGGTATCGGCAAGTCGACGCTGGCCGGGCTGGTCTGCGGCATGCTGACTCCGACCGACGGTCATTTGCAGCTCGGCGGTGTTCCGCCGGCCGATGTCAGCGTCGAGCGGCTCGCGCAGACCCGGGTCCTGATTCCGCAGGAGGCGTACGTCTTCAGCGGCACCGTGCGCGACAACCTCGCCTATTTGTTGCCTGACGCAACAGATCATCAGCTGGAGCTCGCCGCGAAGACCGTCGGCGCCGAGCAGTTCGTCGAACGTCTCGGCGGCCTGCACGCCACGGTCCGTCCGGGCGAGCTCTCCGCCGGCGAGAAGCAGTTGCTCGCGCTGGTCCGCGCCTACCTGTCGCCCGCGCCGCTCGTCGTGCTCGACGAGGCGACCTGCTTCCTCGACGCGGAGGCCGAGCGCCAGGCCGAGGAAGCCTTCGCCAAGCGCGAGGGGACGCTGGTCGTCATCGCGCACCGGATCAGCTCGGCGCTGCGGGCCAGGCGGATCCTCGTTCTCGACGGCAACAAGGCCACCCTCGGGACACACGCCACGTTGATGCGCACGTCCCGGATGTACCGCGACCTGCACGGCAACTGGACACCCGGCCCTCAGATCCAGCCCGCGTCCTGAGCCTTCCGGATCGCCTCGATCCGGCTCCGAGAGCCGGTCTTGGCGAGGATCCTGGACAAGTAGTTCCGCACGGTGCCCGCGCTCAGGCTGAGAGTCCGGGCGACCTCCTGTGCGGTCGCGCCGGTGGTGACCTGGCGCAGTACTTCGCACTCCCGGTCGGTGAGCGGGTTGTCGCCTGCCTTCAGCGCGGCCACCGCCAGCCGGACGTCGACCACGGGCAGCCCCTTCGCGACGTCGCGCACGGCCTGCACCAGTTGCTCGGTCGTCGCGTCGGTCGCGATCAGGCCGATCCGCGGCGCCTGCTTCACCAGCGCCAAGCTGGTCGCGGCGATCGCCTCATGGTCGATCAGCACCAGCACGCCGCGCCCCGCGAGCTTGCGGCAGAGCTCCTCGATCCGGATCCGGCCGGGCAACTGCGGGTCGAGCAGGAACACCTCCGGACGTCGCCCCGCCACCTGGAGGACGTCCTCCGAGCGGTCCAGCTCGGCCACCACGTCCAGGTCGTTCTCCCTTGCCAGCACCGCGGCCAGTGCACCACGCACCAACGTGCCGCGATGGCCGAGAGCCACTCGGATCACCGCTTCTGCCCCCATCACCGTCTGTCGCCGCACCACCCCCAGCGGTGAAATCCAGCTGCCGGACGGCGGTTGCCCGTGTTTCGATCAACGAGTGAACGCTCCGAATGGCACGCACGAATCCACGACCTGCCCCGGCTGTGGCGCCGTCCTGCCGCTTTCACAGTGGCCCGGTACGCCGAAGTACAACGCGTCCGGCGCGTGCGCGGAGGTCGCCGGGGAGCTGCTCGGCTTCGAGGTGCAGCACGCGGCCCGGCTCGGATACCTGCACCAGCTGCGGATCGACGCGTACGGCGCACAGCACGTCGCCCCGGCCGCGCCGCGGATCGGGCCGGTGTTCGCGCTGAACGGTCTCTACATGTTCTTCGAACGCGGCTCGGGCAACATCGACGTCCGCACCGCGCACGGGATCATGGCGAACTCGTACGCCGACTGGCCGCGCCTCGTCCCGCCGGCCCGCGTCGGCGAGGTGACGGCGTACGACGTGCTCACCGCGGGCGGCGTCGACGAGGTCGAAGCGGCACTGCTCAAGTGGGCCCGGGGGGTCTGGGAGTCGTGGCCGGAGGACGACCGGGAGACCATCCGCGAACTGACCGTTCGACTGGTCCCGGAACGCTGGTTCAAGCGCTGAAAAACTGATCGGTTCCCAGGCGTACAGCTCGGCGTGTCGCGGCCCGGAAACCGTTCTGTTGTTGGGCTTTCGGAAGTTCAGGCTCCGGAAAAACTTCGGGGCAGATCACGGATTGGTCTTGCGTTTCGGGCGATCCTCACACAGGATGACTCAGGTCGCGTCGTTACCGTGGCGTGACCATTCGGACGCTGTCCCGTGACCTGGTCGGCGACGCGTCCGGGTGCCTCCCCCTGCACGGTGCGTTCCACCATGCCCAAGCTCACGAGGAGCGCTTTCCAGATGTCCAAGGCCCGACATGCGCGCGCCCGGCGAAGCACTCGCCGGGTGGCCCGAACCATCTCCATCGCCGGTCTGGGAGCCGGTATCACCGCCGCCGGCGCCGCTTCGGCGTTCGCGACCGACTACAAGGTCAAGTCCGGCGACACCCTCTCCGAGATCGCCCAGGCCAACGGCGCCGACTGGCACGAGCTGGCCCGGATCAACAACCTGAAGGACCCGAACCTCATCCTGATCGGGCAGACCCTCACGCTCGACGGGGTGCAGAAGGCCGCCGCCGACCCGGCGCCGCGGACCACCCAGAAGAAGGCCGAGAAGGCCGAGACGAAGAAGAGCTCGAAGCCGGAGCGCAAGGCGAAGACCAGCCGGTCCGAGGACCGCCCGAAGAGCAGCGGCAAGGCCAACCTGAGCGGCGCCTGGGCGAAGGTCGCGAACTGTGAGTCCAGCGGCAACCCGCGCGCTGTGAACCCGGCCGGTTACTACGGGCTGTTCCAGTTCGACCTGCGGACCTGGCGTAGCGTCGGCGGCTCCGGCAACCCGGCGAAGGCCTCCGCGGGTGAGCAGCTGATGCGCGCGAAGAAGCTCTACGCGCAGCGCGGCGCGTCCCCATGGCCGGTCTGCGGTAAGTACCTGCGCTGAGCCGGACCCGGCCGGGCGGGCGACGGTAGACCGTCCTCCCACGTTCGTCCGGCCCACTGGACCGCTTCCCGCCCATCGTGACGGGTCAGTGGCGCACTCATCCGTGAGCGCGATGGGTGGGAAGCACCAGAGTTCAGCTGCGCGTGATGACCAGCATCTGGTCGGCGCCGACCTGGAACTCGTAGGGCACCTTGCGGATCTCGTAGGTGACGCCGTCGAGGGACTCCAGCAGTTCCGGCAGCCACGGGATCGTTGCCCCGGCACCCTGTTGCACCAGCGGGAAGATCCGCACCTCGGAGTTGCTGACCCTGATCAGCTCGCGCAACGCGGCCTCGTGCCAGTCCCGGTCGTACTTGCCGGACCAGGTGAACAACAGATGTGAGCACAGCACCATCTCGAACCGGCGATCCCCGAACGGCAGGTCCGGCAGGCCCGCGGCGACGTACCGCTCCGGCGCCGCCTCGACGTCCTGCAGGAACCGGTCGGCCGCCTCGATCCGGTACTGGTCCTTCCGCTCCGGCGACCCGTACCAGTGCCAGACGAAGCTCCCCGCATGCTCGTCGACGATGCCCGACGTCGCCGGCAGGCTGCGCCGGACGCTGTCGACGAGCTCGGCATGGTCCAGCTCGTACGCCGGATCGGCGGCGATCGCGTCCACACCACGGGCGGCAGCCTCGGCCGTGAAGCCGGCACCGCCCGCACAGCAGTCGAGCACGGACTCGGGGAGTTCCACCAGGTCGAACATCGCTTCGTACTCGGCGTACGATCGCGAGGTCACCAGCACGGGTCTACCTTTCGACGGTTGTCTTCCGGCGCAACCGGCGGTCGAGGGTGGTCGCCCCCGCCGCCAGAGCCAGGAACAGTACCGCCACCAGCAGACAGTTCAGTAGCACCCGCCCGTACCCGTGCTCGTCGACGTTCACGAACGGGTACGGGTAGAAGTGCACGAACTCGCCGCGGATCAGCGTGAACGCGAGCCACAGCAACGGGTACACGATCGACCACCCGACGATCCGCCAGTCGGTCTGACCACGCGGCCCGAACAAGAGCCAGCCGAGGACACCGGCAATCGGGGCGGCAGTGTGCAGCAGGAAGTTCGACACCCAGGCCCACCCGCTCAGCTCGTCCAGCCCGGCCAGCACCGCGTGATAGACGATGCCGGTCACCGCGATGCACAGCACACCGTTGAGCCGCAGTGTCTTGAACACCGCGCCCCGGATCCGGTCCGGCCACAGCGCGAGCACGAGCACCGTACCGCCGAGCAACAGGTTCGACTGGATCGTGAAGTACGCGAACACGTTGAACAGGCGTTCGGGCGCGGTGGAGAAGAAGCCCTCCTCGTTCTGCGCCGACAGCGGCAACTGGATCACGATGCCCGCCAGGACCACTGTCACGGTCAGCCAGGTCCAGATACGCCCCGTCGTCGTCATGAACGCAATGTACGACGACCACGAGGCGTACGCCGGGACCTCAGACGGACTCCTTCTCCCGGTCCGGCGCCTCGTCGCCCTCGAAGGAGTAGCTGAAGGACACGATCGCGTCGATCACCAGCACGATCGTCCAGGTCCAGGCCGGCCCGAGCGCGGCGTCGTACCCGCGGCCGGAGAGCAGGCCGAGGCCGATCATGATGCCGACGGCGACGACGTACGCGAGCAGGTGCCGGAACCAGCCGGCGCGCTCCCGGCGGGCACGCTCCGGACCCTTCTTCGGCGGCTTGACCGGACGCGGGGCGCCTGCCATGTAGTGCGCGGCCCACTTGTCCGCCCACTTCAAGGTCTGGTGGCCGAAGCCGACGCTGACGCCGATGAAGATCGCGGCCAGCGAGTGCTTGAACGACGGCTCCGCTCCCCGCTGGATGTCGACGACGCTCGCGACCAGCATCACGACGTCGACCAGCGGCACGCCGGCCAGGAGCACCAGACCGATCTTCGGCAGCCGGAGCAGGTAGCGGGCCGCCAGGCCTGCGACGAGCAGGACCCAGAACCCGATCTCACACGCGGCGATGACAGCAAGCAGCACGGTGTTCCCCTCCCGAGTTTTTAAGTACGACCGTGTTGTAAAACGAGGCTAACACAGCTGTGCTAAAAAGGACTACATGCCGAAGATCGTCGACCACGCCGCCCGCCGCGAGGAGATCGCCGAAGCGCTGTGGCGCGTGGTCCGCCGGGACGGGATCCGGGCGGCCTCGGTGCGCACGATCGCCGCCGAGGCGGGCTGGTCCGCGGGCGCGGTGCGGTACTACTTCCCCGACCAGGACGGGTTGCTCAGCTTCGCGATGGATCTGGTGTCGCGCCGGGTGACCGAGCGGGTCGCCGCGATCCAGCCGAAGGGCTCCGCGACCACGATCGCGCTGCGCTACCTCGAGGAGGCCCTGCCGCTGGACGCCGAGCGGCGCGCAGAGTTCGACGTCTGGATGGCGTTCATGGCGCAGGCCCAGGCCGAGTCCGGTGCCGGTGGCCTGCGCGCGCACGTCGACACCGTGCACGACGGTCTGCGGCAGCTGTGCGAGTCGCTGCTGAACGCGCTCGCCGAGGACGGCGCGCTCCGGGACGATCTCGAGGTACGCCGGGAGGCCGAGCGCCTGCACGCCCTGATCGACGGCCTCGCACTGCACGCCGCCATCCAGCCCGACCGCACCAGCCCGGCCCGGGTCCGGCAGCTGCTGCGCCACCACCTCGAGACGCTGATGGCTCGGCAGTAACCCCTTGCAAACCTGGGTTTTCGGACAAGAATCGCCGAGACCGGTCTAAAACCGCGCGGCACGTGGCACGATCACCGCATGGAGTCCGAGGGGGTGATCGTCGTCAGCGGAATCATGGCGGCGGGGAAGTCGTCGGTGTCCCAGATGCTCGCCGAGAGGTTCCAGTACGGCGTGCATCTGCGGGGGGACGTTTTCCGGCGGATGATCGTGAGCGGGCAGGCGTCGATGGCCGACGACGTGCTCGCCGCACAACGCCAGCTGCAGCTGCGCTACCGGCTCGCCTGTCAGGCCGCCGACGAGTACGCGAAAGCCGGCTTCACCGTGGTCCTGCAGGACGTGGTGATCGGCGAGCTGCTGCGCGAGTTCCTGGACGGCATCCGGACGCGGCCGCGGTACCTGGTCGTGCTGACGCCCCGGCCGGAGGTCATCTCGACCCGGCTCGGCGGCGCGCACCATCTGGTCGACGAGCTCGACTACGAGCTGCATGCGTTCAGTCCGCGGCGCGGGCTCTGGCTGGACAACTCCGACCTGTCGGTGGGCGAGACCGTGGACGCGATCCTCGGCCGGCTCGACGAGGCGCGCTTCGACTGATGCGGCCGTCGCTACCCGGGGGTAGTTTGAGTGGATGACCGTACGGCGGACGTCCTGCAACCTCTGTGAAGCGATCTGCGGCGTGCTCGTCACCGTCGAGGACGGCCGGGTCACCGACATCCGCGGCGACGAGTCCGACCCGCTGTCCCGCGGTCACATCTGCCCGAAGGCGGTCGCGCTCCGCGATCTCCAGGAGGACCCCGACCGGCTGACCACACCGGTCCGGCGCACGGCCGACGGCTGGCAGCAGATCGGCTGGGAGGCGGCGTACGAGCTCGTCGTCGGCAAGCTCGCCGGGATCCAGCGTGAGCACGGACGGAACGCGGTCGGGGTGTACCTCGGGAACCCGAACGTGCACAGCCTCGGCGCGCTCACCCATCTGCCGACGATGGTCCGGCAGTTGCGGACCCGGAACCGGTTCAGCGCGACCTCGATCGACCAGTTGCCGCACATGCTCGCGTCGTACCTGCTGTACGGGCACCAGCTGATGATCGCAGTGCCGGACATCGACCGGACGTCGTACCTGTTGATGCTCGGCGCGAACCCGCTGGCGTCGAACGGGAGCATGATGACCGCACCCGGTTTCGGAAAACGCCTCAAGGAAGTGCGGAAACGCGGCGGAAAAGTCGTCGTCGTCGATCCGCGGCGGACCGAGACGGCAGCGGTTTCCGACGAGCACCACTTCGTCCGGCCGGGGACCGACGCCGCCTTCCTGCTTGCCCTGATCCATCAGGTGATCTCCGACGGTCACGCGCGCGTCGCGGCATACGTCGACGGTCTCGCGGCCGTGGAGGCCGCGGTGGAGAAGTGGACCCCGGAACGGGCTGCGGAAATCACCGGAATCCCGGCGGACGCGATCCGGCGGATCGCGTCCGAGTTCGCGACGGCCGAGCGGGCGGCCTGCTACGGGCGGGTCGGGGTGTCGACGCAGCAGTTCGGCGCGATCTGCCAGTGGGCGATCCAGGTGCTGAACATCATCACCGGAAACCTGGACCGCCCCGGCGGGACGATGTTCCCGCGGCCGGCGGTGAACGCGTTGCTCGGGCTCGGGCGCGGCCACGTCGGCGCCTGGAAGAGCCGCGTTCGCGGCCTGCCGGAGTTCGGCGGCGAGCTGCCGGTGTCGACGATGGCCGAAGAGATCCTGACGCCGGGCGAGGGGCAGATCCGGGCGATGGTGACCGTCGCGGGGAACCCGGTGCTGTCGACACCCGACGGCCGCCGGCTCGACGAGGCACTGGGGTCGCTCGAGTTCATGGTCGCGGTGGATCCGTACATCAACGAGACCACGCGGCACGCCGACGTGATCCTGCCACCGGCGCCGCCGCTGGAGCGGGACCACTACGACGTGATCTTCCACCAGCTCGCCGTCCGGAACACCGCGCGGTGGAACGACGCCGTCCTGCCGAAGCCCGCGTCGGCGCGGCACGACTGGGAGATCTTCCGGGACCTGGGGCTGGCGCTGGTACGCCGTACCCCGTGGAGCCGGCGCCGCGTACAGACGACGGCACGGCTGCGGTTGTCACCGCGGCGGATCGTCGACGCCGGGCTGCGGATCGGTCCGTACCGCTTGTCGGTCGGGACGCTGCGCCGGTCACCGGGCGGGATCGATCTCGGGCCGTTGCAGCCGGCGCTGCCCGGAGCGCTGCGCCGGACGTCGAAGCGGATCGACCTCGCCCAGCCGATGATCCTCGACGATCTGCCGCGGCTGGATGCGCTGACGACCGTCGCCCCCGGCGAGTTGCTGCTCATCGGCCGCCGGCACCTGCGCAACAACAACTCCTGGATGCACAACTCCGCGCGCCTGGTGAAGGGCAAGCCGCGGCACCAGCTGCTGATGCATCCGGGCGACCTCGCCGACCGCGACCTGACCGACGGCCAGCTGGTCACCGTCACCTCGGCGGCCGGCGCCGTCTCGGTTGAAGTTGCCTCTAGCAACGACATGATGCCCGGCGTGGTCAGCCTGCCGCACGGCTTCGGCCACAACCACCCCGGCGCGCGACTTTCGGTGGCCAGTCAGGTCCCCGGTCCGAGCGCGAACGACATCACCGACACGGCCTTCGTCGACGCCGTCGCCGGCACCTCCGCGGTCAACGGCGTACCCGTCACCGTCACCGCCGGCTGAGCAGCGCCGACACACGCGGGGTTATCCCTGCCTGATGGGGGTTCTTCGTCGGCATACCGACGAAGAACCCCCAAGGCGAGGGGTTATCCGTTCGCGCGAGGTGGGGGGCCGGAGCTGTCGCGGATGAGCAGGAGGGGCGTCGAGTAGAGGTGCGACTGGGGTTGGGCGCCGGCCAGGAGGTCCAGCAGGCGGTGGGTCACCTCGGTTCCGTAGCCGACCACGTTGTGGCTCAGGGCGGTGAGTGTCGGGTGGGTGATCCGGCACAGCGGCGAATCGTCCCAGGCGACCAGGGTGATGTCGTCGGGGATGCGAAGGCCGAGTGCCTGGACGACGGCCAGTCCGGCCACCGCCATCAGGTCGTTGTCGTAGACGATCGCGGTCGGGCGCGGGGTGGCGGCGAGGACCTCGCGGGTCGCGTCGGCGCCCTGCGTGGCGGAGTAGTCGGTGTGATGGGTCGAGGCCGTCAGCCCGAGCCGGCAGGCAGCCAGGTCGTACGCCTGGTCGCGGATCCAGACGTCGCCGAACTCCGGCGGACCGGCCACCCGCGCGATCACCCGGTGGCCGAGCGACGCCACGTGGTCGAGCGCCGCGGTCATCGCCGCGGCGGCGTCCGTCCAGACGCACGGCATCCCGTCGGCGAGCGCGGGATCGCCGACCAGGACGGCCGGCAGACCGAGCGTGCGCAGCACCGGGATGCGGGGATCGGCAACCCGCAGGTCGACGACGATCACGCCGTCGACCCGGCGCTCCGCGGCCCACTTCCGGTACGTCGCGATCTCGTCGTCCAGATTCGCGACGACCTGGAGCGCGAGCGAGTACGACTTCTCGGCCAGCACCGCCTCGATCCCGCCGACGAAGCCCATGAAGTACGGCTCCTCGCTCAGCGTCTGCGCGGTCCGGGCCAGGACGAGCCCGAACGTCTCGCTGCGCGCCGCGGACAACTGCCGGGCGGCGCGGTTCGGCGCCCACTGCATTTCCGCGGCGACTTTCAGCACTCGCGCCCGGGTGGCCTCGGACACCCCGGGCCGATTGTTCAGGGCGTAGGACACTGCGCCTTGTGAGACACCGCAGCGCCGTGCGATCTCTTTGATGGTTACGTGCGACACGATGGGACTCCTCCCCAGCGACCGGACCGCTGACGAGCGATCCGGACACTCACAGTGTCCTCCGTCACGCACACCATGTCAGGATCTCCGCACAGAAAGTGACCTCCCCGGGACCACCGGGGCTGAGCGGCCTGTCAGGTGACCGCCCAGTCGTTGGGCGGAGGGTGGTGTGGACGGGGCCGATTGGGATACGGTTTGCGTCGTTACTTAACCGGTTCGGCTTATCAGTCGGCGCCAACCCCAGGGCAGCGGGTGCGGTGCCGCCGACAAGGAGAAACCATGGTCGCAAAGGACCACCTGTCCCTCCAGCTGTACACGGTCCGGGGCAAGCTCGAAGAGGACTTCGACGGCACCCTGGCCCGCATCGCGGAGATCGGCTACACCAAGGTCGAACCCTTCGGTGTGACCGCCTTCGCGGACCGTCTGGCCGACGCGCTGCCCAAGCACGGACTCTCGGCCCCGACCACGCACGCCGGCCTGCTCCGCGAGGACAGCGCCCCGATCCTCGCCGCGGCGCAGCGGCTCGGCATCACCACGGTGATCGACCCGCACACCGACCCGGCCCGCTGGCAGGCCGCGGACGACGTCAAGGCGATCGCCCAGGGCCTGAACGAGGCCGCGAAGGTTGCCGCCGACCTCGGCATCACGGTCGGCTACCACAACCACCAGTTCGAGCTCGAGTCGACGATCGGCGGCGCGCACGCGCTGGAGATCCTCGCGGACAACCTGTCCGACGAGGTGATCCTCGAGGTCGACACGTATTGGGCCGCGGTCGGCGGCGCCGACGTACCGGCGCTGCTGAAGAAGTTCGGCGAGCGGGTCACCGCGATCCACGTCAAGGACGGCGACGGGACCCTGAACAACAAGGCCCAGGTCGCGGTCGGCGACGGCACCATCGCGGTCCGGGACATCCTGGCCGCGGCGCCGCAGGCGCTCCGTGTCGTCGAGCTGGACGACTTCACCGGCGAGATCTTCGACGCGGTCGAGGGCAGCTACGCCTTCCTCACCGGAGAGGGCGCACCGGCGTGAACGAGCGAAGCGAGTTCACCATCAAGCACAGCGCCCTTCGTGCCTCATCGGCGCCCGCAGCGAAGCGAGGACGACGATGAGCTTTGTGGGTGTAGGTGTGATCGGCGCCGGAGTCATCTCCGACGCCTACATCAAGAGCATGCAGAGCTTCCCGGACCTGAAGGTCGTCGCGATCGGCGACCTGCGGCCGGAGGCCGCCAAGGAGAAGGCCGAGCAGTACGGCATCGAGACCCACGGGGGTCCCGAGGCGGTGCTGAACAACGCCGACGTCGAGATCGTGGTCAACCTGACCATCCCGATCGCCCACGTCGAGGTGGCCCTCGCCGCGGTGGCTGCCGGCAAGCACGTCTGGAGTGAGAAGCCGTTCTCGCTGGACCAGGAGAGCGGCCTGAAGCTGCTGGCGACGGCCCAGGACGCGGGCCTGCGGCTGGGCTGCGCCCCGGACACCATCCTGGGCCCGGGCCTGCAGGAGTCCCGGCGGATCATCGAGCGCGGTGACATCGGTACGCCGCTGACCGCGCTCACCCTGATGCAGTCCCCCGGCCCGGAGTCCTGGCACCCGAACCCGGCGTTCCTGTTCTCCGACGGCGCGGGTCCGCTGTGGGACATCGGCCCGTACTACCTGACCACGCTGGTGCAGCTCTTCGGCCCGGTCGCCGCCGTCGCGGGGATCGGCTCGAAGTCGCGGGACAAGCGCACGATCGGCTCCGGTCCGCTGGCGGGGACCGACTTCGACGTCACCGTGCCGACGCATGTCAGCGCGATCGCGAAGTTCGAGTCGGGGCAGTCGTCGCAGAGCATCTTCAGCTTCGACTCGCCGCTGCCGCGGGCCGGGTTCGTCGAGATCACCGGTTCGGACGCGACCCTCGCCGTACCGGACCCGAACGGGTTCGACGGTGCGATCAAGATCCGCCGGCGCGGCGCGGAGGACTGGGAGACGATCGCCGAGACGAAGGCGGTCGCACAGCGCGGGACCGGCGTCCTCGAGATGGCCCGCGCCATCCGTGCCGACCGGCCGCACCGGGCGACCGGCGCGCTGGCGTTCCACATCGTCGACGTGATGGCTTCCATCACCGACTCGATCGACACCGGCGCGTTCGTGGACGTGGCGAGCACGGTCGAGGTCGCGCCGATCCTGCCCGACGACTGGGACGTCACGGCGGCCACTCTGTGAGCATCCTTCTGGATCCCCGGCGGACCGTCGTGTTCGCCGGGGACTCGGTGACCGACTGCGGCCGCCGTACCGATCCTTCCGGACTCGGTGACGGCTACGTCCGCGAGCTGTCCGACGAGCTCGGCGAGCGCCGGCCGGCGATCGTCAACGCCGGCATCAGCGGCAACCGGGCGGCCGACCTGGCTGCCCGGTGGACCGCCGATGTGCTGGCCCACGACCCGTCGCTGGTGTCGATCCTGATCGGGATCAACGACACCTGGCGGCGGTACGACGAGAACGACCCGACGACCCCCGAGGACTTCGAGGCGTCGTACCGGTCGCTGCTCGACCCGCTGTCGTGCCCCGTGGTCCTGATGGAGCCGTTCCTGCTGCCGGTGAAGGACGGGCAGGAGGAGTGGCGCGAGGACCTCGACCCGAAGCTCGAGGTGGTCCGGAAGCTGGCCGTCGAGTACGGCGCGATCCTGGTCCCCACCGACGCCGAGCTGACCAAGCAGGCCGTGTCGGCCGGTGCGGCGACGCTCGCCGGCGACGGCGTACACCCAACCGCTGCCGGACACCGCGCCCTCGCCGATCTGTGGCGACGGTACGTCCTGGACGCCTGACGTTCCCCTGCTTCCGTGCCTGGCGGGAGCAGCGCGGTTCTACTAAACCGGTTCACCTCTGGAGCCCGACTGTGACATCACTCAAGACCTTCGACCTGACCACCGAGGGCGGTGCTGCCTGGACGGTGCACGCCGTCGAGGGGCCGGCGCCCGACGGCCTGATCGGCCGCGCCGTCGCCGCGACCGTGCCGGGCGAGGTGCACACCGACCTGCTCGCGGCCGGCGAGATCCCGGACCCGTTCGACGGCGACAACGAGTCGCAGCTGCACTGGATCGGCCGCACCCGCTGGGCATTCCAGACAACGTTTTCCTGGGTTGCTGACGGCAACGACCGGCAGGAGTTGGTGGCCGAGGGGCTGGACACGGTCGCGACGGTGACGCTGAACGGCCAGGAGCTCGGCCGGACCGCGAACCAGCACCGCTCGTACCGGTTCGACGTCACCGGCGGTCTGGTGGCCGGGGACAACGAGCTGACGGTCGAGTTCGAGGGACCGGTGACGGCGGCCGAGGCGGAGCGCGCGAAGGTCGGCAGCTGGCCGCACACCAACCTGCACCCGTACAACGAGCTGCGGAAGATGGCGTCGAACTTCGGCTGGGACTGGGGACCCGACGTTGCCACGGCCGGCATCTGGCGCCCGATCCGGATCGAGTCCTGGTCCGATGTCCGGATCTCCTCGGTCCGGCCGCTCGCCCGAGTGGACGGTTCGGACGGCGTGCTCACGACGCATGTCGAACTGGCCTGGGCCGACGACGCAGCCGGTGAGGCCACCGTGACGGTCGAGGTCGGCGGCACTCGCCAGTCGGCGACCGTCAAGCCCGGCACCGACACCGTGGAGCTGGTCAGCTCGGTCGCCGACGTGGACGTCTGGTGGCCGCGCGGGTACGGCGAACAGCCGCTGTACGACGTGACCGTGACGCTGAACGACGACGACTGGCACGCTCGGATCGGCTTCCGGAACGTCACCGTGAACGTTGCCCCGGACAACGACGGTACGCCGTTCGTGCTGTCGGTGAACGGCAAGCCGATCTATGTGCGCGGCGCGAACTGGATCCCCGACGACGCGTTCGTCACCCGTCTGAACGCCGACACGTACCGGACCAGCGTCGAGGACGCGGTCGACGCGGGCATGAACCTGCTGCGCGTCTGGGGCGGTGGGATCTACGAGAGCGAGCTGTTCTACGACGTCTGCGACGAGCTCGGCATCCTGGTCTGGCAGGACTTCCTGTTCGCGTGCGCGGCGTACTCGGAGGACGAGCCGCTGCGCAGCGAGGTCGAAGCCGAGGCTCGCGAGGCCGTCACGCGACTGAGCCGGCACGCCAGCCTCGCGGTCTGGAACGGCAACAACGAGAACATCTGGGGGTACGTCGAGTGGGGCTGGCGGGCCCCCCTGGCCGGCCGGCCGTGGGGCGCGGGGTACTACCTCGACCTGCTGCCCCGCGTGGTCGCGGAACTCGACCCGCGGACGCCGTACTCGGCCGGCAGCCCGTACTCGTTCGACCAGTTCATCCACCCGAACGACGACCGGCACGGCACCATGCACATCTGGGACGTCTGGAACCAGGTGGACTACACGACGTACCGCAAGTACAAGCCGCGGTTCGTGTCGGAGTTCGGGTTCCAGGGGCCGCCGGCCTGGTCGACGCTGACGTCGGTGGTGCACGACGTGCCGCTGGATCCCTACGGCTCGCAGATGCTGGTGCACCAGAAGGCGTTCGAGGGCAACCTGAAGCTGGAGCGCGGCCTGGGTGAGCACCTGCCGGCCTGGAAGGACGACCGGGGCGGTGGGGCGGGAAATGCAGCAAACATGGCCGACTGGCACTGGACGACGCAGCTGAACCAGGCGCGCGCTGTTGCCTATGGCATCGAGCACTTCCGCTCGCTGTTCCCGTTGAACACGGGAGCGGTTGTCTGGCAGCTCAACGACAACTGGCCGGTGGTCTCGTGGGCAGCCGTCGACGGGCACGGGATCCGCAAGCCGTTGTGGTACGCGTTGAAGCGCGTGTACGCCGACCGGCTGCTGACCGTTCAGCCCCGGGAGGACGGCCTGGTCGTTGCCGCACACAACGACACCGACGCGGTATGGTCGACCGAGGTCACCGTCACGCGGCGGTCGACGCTCGGCGACGAGGTGCTCGCCCGGGAGACGTTCGCGGTGGAGATCGCGGCCCGCTCCGCGGTGGTTAACGAGCTGCCGTCATCCGTCGCGGTCGCCGGGAAGCCTGCCGCCGAGTACCTCGAGGTGCGCGGCGCGGACGGCGTCACGGCGTACTGGTACTTCGTCGAGGACACCGAGCTGCAGCTCGCGGGTGACGCGTACACGGCCACGGTCACGCCGACCGAGGACGGGTACGACGTGACGGTCAGCGCGACCGCTCTGGCGAAGGACCTGGCGCTGTTCCCGGACCGGCTGGACGCGGCAGCGCGGGTGGACTCGTGCCTCGTCACGCTGTCCACGGGCGAGAGCCACACGTTCCACGTCACCGGCGCCGACACTCCGGCCGAGATCGCCGTGCCGGTACTGCGATCGGTGAACGACCTGCTGAACTGACTTACGTCGAGACCTTGACTAATGGTGTGGCGGGACCGCTACTTGGGGGTGAAACCCCTTGGTCCCGCCCCACCTCGGAGGTCTTGCCGTCATGCGCGCTCTCGCCGTCGTCCTGCTGAGTTTCGCTTCCCTGCTGGTTGCTCCGGCCACCGCGTCCGCGGCCCTGCCGGCCTGTCAGCACTTCTACACCGGGCCGATCCCCGACCGGCCGGTCTCCGGCGGGCACGGCAACGGTACGACGGCGCCGCCGTACGACGTCAGCGGCCGGCTGCCCGCACCGAGCGGGATCAACGGCGGCCTCGGCGCGGACGGAAAGGTGACGTTCACGTTCAACCGGGTGGCCGGCGCGAAGGCGTACCGGGCGTTCCGGAACGGGCAGGCGCTGCAGTGGATCAGCGACTGGGGTCAGCCGACGCTGCAGGTCACTGACACGAGCCCGTGCGACGGCGCGCACTACCAGGTGTACGCGATGACGGCCGAGGACACAGCCGCGTCGTCGATCGGCCAGATCAGCACGTCGTACCGGCTGGACTCCTCGAACCGCTTGGCGGCGTACCGGGTGCCGGTCGGGACCACGCTGAACTATCGCGTGTCGGCGTACAACGACGTCGCGCAGACCGCGCTCGGCTACAACGCCGGCACCGGGATCTGCGCAGTGGACGCGCGGATCATCCCGTGGGGTACACGGCTGTACGTCCCCGGCTACGGGCACTGCTACGCGGCGGACATCGGCAGCTGGATCAAGGGCGACATCGTCGACGTCTGGTTCCCGCCGGGGCCTGACGCGGACAACTGGGGCATCCAGCGCCTCACGCTGACCGTAGAATGATCCTTTGTGACCTGGGGGAAACGCGTTGCGGTCGGTGCGTTGCTGATGACTGTTGCCGGATGCAGCGACACCACACCGACCGCCGGAGTCGTCACTGAGACACCACAGACGCGTGCTCCCGCTGCACCGGTGCCTACGGTTCGTCCGACGCTCGTGCCGGTGCAGGCGAAGCCGGGTGCCTCTGGCAACGTCAAGCTGATGCCAGTGCTCGACCACGGGCCGCGCGACCAGAAGCGGATCGCGTTGACATTCGACGCCGATCTGACCGCGCTGATGCGGAAGCGGCTGGTGTCAGGGCAGGTCGAGTCGTACTACAACAAGGCTCTGATCGACGAGCTGCGGGCGCTGCACGTGCCGGCAACCATGTTCCTGACAGGGATGTGGATGGAGCAGTATCCGCAGGTGGTGAAGGAGCTCGCCACCGACCCGCTGTTCGAGCTGGGGACGCATACATACGACCACCGCGGTTTCACGAAGCATTGCTACACGCTGGGGACGGTGCCACGCGCACAGATGCTGGCCGACGTACGGCGGGCCGTCGTGCAGCTGGACCAGCTGGATCCCCACGCCACAAGGTGGTTCCGCTTCCCCGGCGGCTGCTACGACGCCGCCGCCCTACGCGAACTGGGCCCAGCCGGCGTGACAGCCGTTGGCTTGGACGTGCCGGGCGCGGACGGGTTCGCCAAGTCACCCCAGCCGATCATCAAACAGGTCCTCGACCACGCCCAGAACGGCTCGATCGTAGTACTCCACATGCACGGCGGCGACAACGCGCCCTACACCGCCCAGGCTGTCGGCCCGATAGTCCACGAGCTTCGAGCACGAGGCTACGAGCTGGTCACCGTCACCCAACTGACTAGAGGCTGACCCAGCGAACTGACGCCTCAAGAACAAGAAGAACAGAAATAGAAAGGGCTGAGTGCCCACTCGCCCCAGCATCCCACTCCCACTCAGGCTGCCGACAGAGACAAGAGAGACAGAGTGGCTGGGTGCTTGGTCGCCTCGGCATGCAGGTGCGGTTTGCATCGCTACCCCGGGCCGAGCGGGCCCGGGCCGAGCAGGCCCGGGCCGGTCCTCCGGGAGAACGTGAGGAGGCTGTTGCTGACCGGTCGCGCGGACAGCCGCGGAACTGCTCCAGCAAGAGCTCAGCGAGGCCGGCGCATGCAGCCTCCTCCCGTACCAGGTCGGTGTCTGTTCCTACAGACCGACTGTCACCGGCCCGCCGGACCATTTCGGAGTGCCGAGCGTGGCTGCGTTGGTGTGTGGGCGGAGCGGGTGCGGGGGTTTAGCTGGGGTGTTTGCTGGTGTGGGCCCACGAAAAGTCCACAAAATAAGCGGATTCCGGCTCGGAAACTGTCGGTGGGACCGTCTAGAGTCGGTGGCATGGAACTTCTGGGCGAGCGGCCGGCGTGGTCGATGGGTGGCGGCGAACTGCTGTCCACTCTCGACGCGGTGGAGGCCGAGCTCGCCCGCCTGGAGGCCTACCGGCTGAGCGTGATCGCCGCGATCGAATCCACCGGGTACGCCGAAGAACTCGGCGCCCGCGACACCGCCGAACTGCTGCGGTTCCGCTACCGGCTGGACGCACCGGCCGCCCGCCGCACCCTCCGGCTCGCCCAGGCCGCCCCGCACTACCCGGCCGTATCGGCCGCCCTGGACCGCACGGCCTCCTCCGCACCCACCGACACCCCCGACGACAGCGGATCCGGGGAGGGTGGATCCGGGGACGGTGGTGGTGTTGGGTGGTTGCTGCGGCCGGAGCAGGCGGCCGCGATCGTGTTCGGGCTCGACCGGGTCCGGTCGCGGGTGCCGGTGGCGCACCTGGACGCGGCGGCGGAGCAGCTGGTCGGGCTGGCCGGTCACCTGTCGCCCGGCGAGCTGCGCACCGCCGCCAAGGAGATCGCCGACCTGCTGGACTCCGACGGCCCCGAGCCCGAAGAACTGAAGGCGTATGAACGGGAGTCGCTGACGCTGTCGGCCGCGGACAACGGCGTGAAGTTCAAAGGGTTCCTGGCCAACGAGAACGCCGAACTCCTCCGCGCGGTCGTCCACGCCGGGGCCCGCCCACACAAGACCGTCGACGGCGAACACGACCCCCGCCCACGTGACAAGCGCCAGGCCGACGCGCTGTCGGATGCCTTGAGTATCGCCGCCGCCGTATGGGACACCACCGGCCCCACAGTCGGCCCCACAGCCGGCCCCCCAGTCGGCCCTGCCACGGGCACCGAGGGCGCCGCGAGCACGCCGGGTACCGGGGACATGGCAGGCACCGCGGCTTCGGCGGCTGAGGGCGCTGAGGGCGTCGACACAGCCGGCGCCGCGGGCACTGCCGGCGCCGCGGGCGCAGGTGGTCGGGTGGCCAGGTATGGCGCAAAGGCGAACATCACGATCACGATCGACCTGGACGACCTGAAGGCCGCGACCGCGGACGCGATCGGGCGGACCGTGTACAGCGGCGGGCTGTCCGCGGCGACAATCCGGCGGCTGGCCTGCGACGCGAACATCATCCCGTTGGTGCTCGGCTCGAACTCCGAACCGCTCGACGTCGGCCGCCGCGAACGCCTGGTCACCAAGGCGATGCGCCGCGCCCTGGACGCCCGCGACCGGGGCTGCGTGGTGTGTGGGGCCCCGCCGATCATGTGCGACGCCCACCACCTGATCTCCTGGCTCGACGGCGGCGACACCAAAGTCTCGAACCTGGCTTTGCTGTGCCGTCGTCACCACGTCGACCTCCACAACGGCCACTGGCGCATCACCATCACCAACGGCGTCGTCCACGTCACCCACCCCACCTGGGCCGAACCCTCACCCACCCTCACCGCAGCCCGACGCCCCGCACCCCCGCGCGCCCACCCACCCGGCGGCGAGACGGGCCCGCGCGAGTCCGAGCCCGCTGAGGCCGCTGAGGCCGGCCTGCGGGCGTCCGAGGGCGTCGCGGTGGAGACCGTCGCCGACCGCTCGCGATGGCGGGCCGACGAGGCTGCGCTCCGGCAAGCGGCCGCCTTCGCAGCCACCGGTTGAAGCCGGACAACCCAACAACCTCCTACCCGCAGACCTGCGGGTAGGAGGCCGCTGTGCTGCGGCAAGTCAGGAGACGGCCGAATCCTCCAGCCGCCACCGGCTGAGGCCGGACAACACAACACCTCCTGCCGCAGACCTGCGGGTAGGAGGCCGCTGTGCTGCGGCAAGTCGGGAGACGGCGGAATCCTTCCAGCCGCCTCCGGCAGCGGGCGGCTCGTCCTGTCGCCCACACCGAACCGATGAGGACACCCACCCGCTCGCGCACGGATCCGCCTTACACGTCATGCCTTGCCGGCCGCCGCGAACGCGGACCTCGGCTGTCGACGAGGGGCAGAACCGGGCTGCCCGCAGGCTCGTGATGATGGGGCGGCGGACGAGCAAGACGGCACTCAGACCGCGCAGACAAACCAACGGCTGACCGCCGAAGCAGGCCACCCCTCTCAATCCCTTGTCTGAAAGGCCAACTCGAGCCTTCTGAAGAGCCTTCTTTTCTTCCTGATCGTCTGCGCTTTCCGCTCAGTCGATGTTGACTGCGACGTACTTGGTTTCCAGGTACTCGTCGATGCCGACCGATCCGCCTTCGCGGCCGAGGCCGGATTGTTTGACGCCGCCGAAGGGGGCGGCGGGGTTGGAGACGATGCCCTGGTTGAGGCCGATCATCCCGGCCTCGAGGCGCTCGGAGACGCGGAGGGCGCGGCTCAGGTCCTTGGTGAACAGGTAGGACACCAGGCCGAACTCCGTGTCGTTCGCCATCCGCACGGCCTCGTCCTCGGTCTCGAACGCGGTCAGCGGCGCGACCGGCCCGAAGATCTCCTCCTGCTGCAGCCGGGCACTCCGCGGTACGTCGGCCAGCACCGTCGGCTGGAAGAAGTACCCGTTGCCGTCAGCAACCGCCCCGCCGGTGAGCGCGCGGGCGCCCTGCGCGATCGCGTCGGCGACCAGGTCGGCCACCTTGTCGCGCTGCTTGCCGTCGATCAGCGGGCCGACGTCGACGCCGTCCTCGGTGCCGCGGCCGACCTTCAGCCGGGACATCCGCTCGGTCATCCGGGTCGCGAACTCGTCCATCACCGACGACTGCACGTAGATCCGGTTGGCCGCCGTACAGGCCTCGCCGCCGTTGCGCATCTTGGCCAGCATCGCGCCGTCGACGGCCTTGTCGAGGTCGGCATCCTCGAACACCAGCAGCGGAGCGTTCCCGCCGAGCTCCATGCTGGTCCGCAGCACCTGCTCGGACGCCTGCTCGAGCAGCGCACGCCCGACCGCCGTCGACCCTGTGAACGAGAGCTTGCGGGCGCGGCCGTCGCGGATCAGCGGCTCCATCACACCACCTGCGTCGTGGGTGGTCACCACGTTGAGCACGCCGGCCGGGAGCCCGGCCTCGGTCATCAGCTCGGCCAGCTTGAGCATCGACAGCGGCGTCTGCGCGGCCGGCTTGATCACCATCGTGCAGCCCGCCGCGACCGCCGGGCCGATCTTGCGGGCGCCCATCGCCGCCGGGAAGTTCCACGGCGTGATCAGCAAGCACGGACCGACCGGCTGGCGCATCACCAGGAACCGGCCGGAGCCGTTCGGCGCGATCTGGTAGCCGCCGTCGATCCGGACCGCCTCCTCGGCGAACCAGCGGAAGAACTCGGCCGCGTAGGCGATCTCGCCCTTGGACTCGGCGACCGGTTTGCCCATCTCGAGCGTCATCAGCAACGCGAGGTCGTCGGCCCGCTCGGTCATCAGCTCATAGGTACGGCGGAGGATCTCGCCGCGCTCCCGTGGCGGCGTCGCGGCCCAGTCGGCCTGCGCGGCCACGGCGGCGTCCAGCGCGGCCTTGCCGTCGGCCGGACTCGCGTCGGCCACGTCGCAGAGCGCCGTCCCCGTGGAGGGGTCCTCGACGGTCAGGGTCTTGCCGCTCTCGGCCGCCACCCACTTGCCGCCGATGAACAGCTCGGTCGGACAAGCCTCGACGACTTCCCGCTCTCGTGACATGAGCCTGCCTTTCGCCTAGTCGGGCAGTACCCAGATTAGGCGGTCCGGATGAGCGCCCCGAGAGGTACGCTCGCCACAGCCGAGAGCTCACTCCGTGGCCGAGTAGCAGCGGCCACGGCCTGGCTCCCGGCTCCCGCACAAATGTGGGTGCCGATCCCCCATGCGCGCCGTCGCCCTGGCTGGCAACCTGTCAGCGTGCTCAACTCAGCGGTGCGCCGGGACAGCCTCGCGGCGGAGTCCGACTGCGAGGTGTACGAGCTCGACGCGCACCGCCCGGACCAGGCCGAGGAGCTGACCAGCCGTCAGATCGCGATCGGCCGGCTGATGTCCACCGGTCTGAAGGATGCCGCGGTGGCCCGCGAGCTCGGTCTGTCGCTGCGGACCGTGCGGGCCGAGATCAGCGCGATGGTGGCCGCGCTCGGCGCCAGGTCCCGCTTCCAGGCCGGCTGTTTGCTGACCCGCCGCTACGGCTGAGCCATGTCCTGACCTGCGGCGCCGAGGCGCCGTCGTTACAGTTGGCTGCCATGCAGCCCCGTTCGCCCGCGGTGGTCGGCAGACACCGGGAGATCGAAGGTCTTCACCGGCTGCTGGCCGACGCTCGCGGCGGGCGTGGCGGCGCGGTCTTCCTGGCCGGCGAGCCCGGGATCGGCAAGAGCCGGCTGGCCGCTACGGCCACCTCCCGCGCACTCGACGACGGTATGGCGGTTCTGCGTGGCCGGGTCGGCGCGATCGGCACGATGGTCGCGTTCCGGCCGTTCACGGAGGCGCTGCTGTCGTTGGTGCGACGCGGCGAGATGCCCGCGACCGAAGCTCTCGGACCGTACCGGCGCGTGCTGGGGCGTCTGGTCCCGGACTGGGACGACGGTACGTCGCACAACACCTCGGCTTCGCCGGTCCTGCTCGGCGAGGCCGTACTGCGGCTGCTCACGCTCGTCGGGAAGGACCGCGGCTGCCTGCTGGTCCTGGAGGACCTGCACGGTGCAGACCCGGAGACGCTGGCCGTCGTCGAGTACCTGCTCGACAACCTGGACGGGCAGCCGATCGCGCTGGTCGCGACGACGCGGGACGAGGTCTGTCCGGCGTACGAACTGGCCAGCTCGTCGGCACAGCGGGGCGCGGCCGGACTGGTCGCGTTACCGCCTCTCCAGCGCCATGACGTGGCTGAGCTTGCCGCAGGCTGCCTAGAGGTTCCGGTTGACGACGTACCGGAGCGACTTGTCCATCAGTTGTGGCAGGACAGCGCCGGAAGCCCTTTTGTTGTTGAGGAACTGCTGCAGGAGGCGGCCCGCTCCGGCCAGCTCGTGACAAGCCCGGACGGCCGCGTGCAGGTGGCCGATGACCTGCGCGGGAACGTGCCGGACGCGGTAGTGCGCAGCGTCAACGGCAGGACGGCGCAGCTCGGGCCGCAGTCGCAGGACATCCTGCTGCTGGCCGCTGTCATCGGGCACCGGTTCCCGTTGAGCGTGGTACGCAAGGCCGCCAGGGTGGACGAGCGCTTGCTCCTGACAACGCTCCGGGCCGGTACGGCGGCGCAGCTGGTCGAGCCGGACGAGCCGGCGCCGGACTGGTACGCGTTCCGGCATCCGCTCACCGCCGACGCGTTGGTGACCGGTCTGACGCCGACGGAACGGTCGGCGCTGGCCCGGCGCTGTGCGGACGCGGTCGAGGAGCTGTACCCCGGACTGCCCGGCGAGTGGTGTCCGATGGTCGCGGAGCTCGCCGAGACGGGCGGGGACCGCGGCCGCGCCGGGCGACTGTTCGCGCTCGCGGGGCGTCGGTCGTTCGACGACGGGTCGGCCGGCTCGGCGGTCAATCTGCTCGACCGCGCGAACGTGCTGCTCGCGGATTCCGACGTCGTCGACCGGGCCGACGCCCTCAGCTCGCTGCTGCTCGCCCTCAGCGCGACCGGCCGGCTGGAGTACCTCGCCACACACGCGGAGACAGTCGACGAGCTCGCGGACCGTAACCTCGACAGCCGCAAGGTGGCCGCCCTGCACGTCCAGCTGGCGAACGCCGAGATGATCGCGGGCCGCTGGGCGGACGCGCTGACCCACGTGGCGACCGCCCGCTCGCTGCTCGGCCCCGAGGCAGACGATGCCGATCTCGCGCCGGTCGACGTCGTCGCGGCGAACCTCGAACTGTCCCGGACGAGCCCCGATCGGATCGAGACCGCCGCCGCACTGGCCACCCGGGCCGTCGCGGCCGCCGAGCGTGCCAAGCTGCCCGAGGTGGCCTGCGAGGCCCTGGACCTGCTGGGGATCCTGGCCCGGGAGCACGACCTGGACCAGTCGATCGCCTATTTCCACCGCGCACGCCAGGTGGCCGAGGACCACTCGCTGGCGTTCCAGCGCGTCTGCTCGCACATCTTCCAGGCGGGCACGATCTGCCTGGCCGACGGCAGTGTCCGCGAGCTGGGGCGCGCCCGGCAGCAGGCCCTGCGGGTCGGGGCGATGCCGCTGGCGTACGAAATCGACGGCATCCTCGGGCAGCAGGCGGTCCTGCGGTCCGAGTACACGCTGGCCGCCGAGCTGATCGACGAGTGTCTCGAGATCACCCGGCGGCTGCGGGTCGGCCGCTCGGCGACGTACTTCCTGGCCACCAAGGCGATGCTGGAAGCCCACCAGGGCCGACGGTCCGCGATGGAGGCGGCCCTGGCCGAGGCCGCGAACTGGGGCGGCGAGCGGGCGTCGTACGAGCTGCCGTACTCCTACGGTCTGGCGAGGACGTTCTGCGCACTCCTGGAGGAGGACCGTGAGCTGGCTGAAGCCGATATGGCACAGGCGCTCGAGTACGACGCGCAGAACCCGACCACGCTGCACATGGTGGGTAAGAACGGTCTGGGGCTGCTGCTGGACGTACTGTCCGGCCGGAGCGGCTGGGCGCAGTTCAAGACGGTGACCGCGACCGCCGCGAGCGGGATGCGGTGGAACAAGCAGTACGTGCAGCTGGCGCACGCCGTATTGCTCGGACGGGACGGACAGGTCGAGGCGGCCAACGCCGCTGTGCTCGCCGCGGTCGACACCGCCTCGCTGTACCCGATGGCGAGTCAGCTGGGTCTGCGGCTGGTCGCGGAGCCCGCCCACGCCGACGGGTGGGGTGAACCGGTCGGGTGGTTGCGGCAGGCCGAGGAGTACTTCCACAACGCCGGCATTCCGGCGGTGGCCAGCGCCTGCCGCGGTCTGCTGCGGCAGTTCGGTGCGACGGTGCCGCAGCGGCGGAGCGGTTCCGAACACGTACCGGCGTCGCTGCGCCAACTGGGCGTCACCGCGCGGGAGTACGAGGTGTGCCGATTGCTCCTGGACCGGATCGGTAACAAGGCGATCGCAGCCCGGCTGCACATCTCGCCGCGAACCGTCGAGAAGCACGTGGCCGGGCTGCTGACGAAGACACAGCAACCGGACCGCGACGCGCTGAGCAGTTTCGTCCGGAGCGTTCTTCGGAACTGAGCAGTGCCGATTCCGGGCACGGATGCGTGTGCAGAACGCTCCGGGACCTCTCGGGTGATAGTTGTCGACTCACGCACCGGTGTCCGCCAGTCGGCGCGCGCAATGGACAGTATTTACGAACGCTCGCTATCTATACTGTGCGAGTGGCAGGCAAGGGGTCGGACATGAGCAAGGGAACGGTCGGCGGCGGCGGCACGACGATGCTGCGGCGGATCAACGTCGCCTCGGTCCTGGATGCGGTCCGCCGATCCGCGCCCGCGCCGCTGCGCGTCGCCGAACTGGTCGAGCGCACCGGACTGGCGAGGCCGACGGTCGCCCAGGCCGTCGACGAACTGCTCGACGCCGGCTGGCTGCAGCAGCACGGCCCCGACTCCGCGGACCGCTCGCTCGGCCGCCCGGCCATCCGGGTCTCGCTGCGCGGGCGCGCCGCTCCCGTGCTCGGGCTCGACGTCGGCCCGCACCGGGTCACCGTCGGCGTCTCCGACCTGGCCGGCCGCAAGCTGTCGCTGGTACGGCGCTCCGGGCCCGGCTGGACCGCGCAGGAACTCCTCGGGGTCATCAGCGAGGTGATCAACGAGGCGCTCGCGGAGGCCGACGTACCGGCCGAGGACATCGCCGCCGCGGTGGCGGCGAGCCCGGGCATCGTGGACGAGCACACCGGCCGGGTCCAGCTGGTCCCGAGCGTACCGGGATGGTCGGCGATCGACCTGATCAAGCACGTCCGCGGCCTGCTCGACTGCCCGGTCATGCTGGACAACGACGCCAACCTGGCCGCGCTGGCGATCGCGGCCGCGCGCGGCGGGACCGGCACCCTGCTGGCGGTCCAGTGGGGTGAGCGCCTCGGCGCCGGCATCGTGATCGACGGCCGGCTGCACCGCGGCACCGGCGCGGCCGGCGAGATCGGCTTCATCGCCACCGACCCCGACGACGTGATCAACCCCGACGACAGCCGCGGCCCGCTGGAACGCGCGGTCGGCTCCGAGGCGATCGCGGCGCTGGGTCGTCAGGCCGCGCTGGACAACCCGCAGTCGCGGCTGGCCGAGCTCGGCGGCGAGCAGCTGGACACCGCGGACGTGTTCGCCGCGGCGGCGGAGCGTGACCCGGTGGCGCAGGCCGTCGTACAGCAGGTCGCTCGGGCGTTCGCGCGGGCGTTGGCCCCGTCTGTCCTCGTGCTGGACCCGACGGCCGTCGTGATCGGCGGCGGTGTCGCCCGCGCCGGCGCCGTACTGCTGGACGCCATCTCGGACCAGCTGCGCCTACTGACTCTCAACCACCCGAAGCTGGAGCTCTCCGCACTGGCCGAAGACGCGGTGGTGACCGGCGCGATGCGCATGGCCCTCGACGAGGTCTGGCAGCGCAAACTCCCGACACCAGCAATGACCAGCACTACTTAGGCCCCTTCACCAGCTTGGTACCGGGCGCGCCGCACCAGCAGGTGTAAGCGAGCTCGTACAACACCTGCCCCGCCCGATCCACCCGGCGGTCCAGGCCCGTCACCATACTCATCGGCAGCAACATGCGCCGGTCACACGCCGCACAGGTGATGACGATCATCGCGCTCGCCAGCCGTAGGCGCGGTTCACGTACAAGCGGTGAATCCGCCGCCAGTGCGCCTGAACATCGTCGACCCACCACTTCCATCGCACCATCCGCTCACCTCACTGCAGAACGTCACTGCCACGACTGTTTCAGTAGATTGAGCGTACGACAGTCGCCGGCGGAGTGGAAGTAGCCGGGCCCGCTACACGAGCCGATCAGGAGGACGCCCGCCCGGCCGAGTGTTGGCTGGACGTGCTGCAATTGAGTACATGGCCAGGAAGGCACTACCACGCCGCCCCCAGCCACTGGACGTCACTGGCACCGCAGATGTGCAAGCGGAGATCGACGCACTCTCCAGCCGGTTGTCGAAGGTCCCAGCGGCGGATGGCGGCCTGGAGTGGGACGCGAACAGCAAGCGGGTGACCGTCAGGCTGGTCGGCGCTCTCGACGAGACATCGTCAATCGTCGAAGTTGTGAAAGCGTCGGTTCTGACCACAGCGCAGAGCTTGATGGCCAGAGGCTTCACCGTTGAGTTCCAATCGGTCCGCTATTCGCGGGCCGAACTGGAACAGCTGGCGATCCGGCTGTTCGCCACCGTGGAGGAGTGGGCGCCGGGCCTGACGACGTACTCCAGCCGGACCGGCACCCGCACGGGCCTCGGTGGAGGCTGGGACGCGGAGAAGAACCGAGTGGTGCTCGAGGTTCCGCACGACGAGAGCCAGGCATGGATCGAGCGAGTGAGTGCGCTGAACGACGACCGAATCACGGTCGAGACCTACCTGCCGACACCCGGCGGCATCGAGTCAAGGCGCCCGAGACTTTAGCCCAAGCCTGGAGTCGATCGTCCGGAGACCGCGGTGGCGATGGCGTCGGGGCGGTCCAGGTGGACGAGGTGGGCTGAGTTGGGGAGGACCTCTACTGTTCCGCCCAGGCGGGCGGCCAGGCGTTGCTGGCCTGCCAGCCAGCGCTTGGCGGTGAAGCGGGAGGTGCCGCCGGTTGCCACCAGCACGGTCGTGGGAGCTATGGGGTCCACCGGATCAGCGACCAGTTTGGCGACCTCGGCGGCAAGCTCCCAGCTGCCGGCCAGTTCGTCCCAGAACAGCAGCCACGAACTGTCCCCGCCGTACCTCGCCCTGGCTGTTGCCTTTGACAACAGGTCGTGGTTGGACATGCTGCCGAGCCGCACGATCAGCCGCCGGACCGCGGGACCGAGCAACCGCGGTACGCCGACCCGCCCGAGGAACCGCGCCGCCGCCCGCACGGCCCGGTCCCCGCGCTTCCCGGGGTAGAACGCGCGCAGCCCCGTCTCCGAGGTGAGACTGGTGTCGACCAGCACCAACCTGGTCACCTCGTACGGCCGCGTCAGCGCCCACCGCAGGACGGCCAGTCCACCGATGGAGTGGCCGACCAGCCCGATCTCCGCGTCAGGCTGTACGCCGGCGGCCGCGCGCAACGCGTCCACGCCGGACGAGATCGGCGTCCGCCACGGATCGATGACGCGCACGTCCTCCCCCGGCAACAACTCCACCACCCGACCGAACTCCTCCGGAGTCTCAGCCAGGCCAGGCACCACGATCCACGTCACGGTCATCGAGGTAAAGCGTGCCTCAGACCTGGTAGCAATGTCCCCAGCATTACGCAGACGAGCAGTACCGCTACGCGTTGGAGGATGCCTGGAGCGTGCAGGTCGTTGCCGGTGACGACGTCGTAGCCGGTCTGCAGGCCGAGCCAGGTCTGCGTCACTACGACCCCAAGAGCGAGTACGCCGACCGCCTTGCCTCGGGCTCCGACCCAGCCGGACCGGCGGAGGACCAGGACCGCGAAGACGCCCATGGCGATGCTGCCGAGGCCTGCGAGCGTCGAGGTCACCTCGTGGAGGACCAGCGCCACCCCGACCTGGCCGTTCGCCTCAGCCGCCCGGCACGCGGCACTGGCGGATGGTGCGCAGTCCATCGGCGAGAACGAGTCGAACAGTGTGCCGAGGCCGAAGACCGCCGTACTGGTCAGCAGACCGGTCACTTCCCGCCGGAACCGTGCTGCCGGTCTGGCCAGCAGTACGGCGACCAGCAGCAACACGCCCGTCGCCAAGTCCATAACCCGTGCGTACAAACTCGTGGGCTGGTCCCGCGCGCCCAGCTCACTGAGGAACGAGTGCTGGACGTCGAGCGGAAAGCCGGCCGCCGCCTCCAGCAGCAGGCTGCAGTACAGCACACCGGCAGCGAGCATCAGGTTGCGAATGAGGCGGTAGGGAAGGGCGGCCATGGCTACACCGTGTCATGTCAACCTAAGTATTGACTGTGGCGTCAGCTGTACTGTCGAGGTAGTGCTAGGTCGACCGAAGTCACAGCGAACTAGTGGGATGATCGGCTGGTGCGGTCGGAACAAGCAGCAGTGATCCCGGCGTGGCAGCACCGGGCCGCGGTCTGGGTGGGCCGCGTCGTCGTGCTTGCCTCGGTGTGGTCGTTCATCGCCATCCCGTTGCACGTCGCCGCCCCGAAGCTCGTCAAGCACGTCGACTTCGCGTTCGACTTCGTCGGGATCCCGGCCGGGCACACGATCTTCTCCGCGGTCTACCTCGCGGTGGTCGGCAGCGCGTTGCTGCGCGGGAAGCGAGCCGCACTGCTCTGGGTGCTGTGGGTCTTCGAGGCGCTCTGGTTCCTCGCCCAGGTCGCCGGGATCGCGTTCACCAGCGTCCGGCTCGCCAACCCGACCGACGCGGAGCTGCTGCGCGACTTCGGTCCGGCCAGTGTCCAGGATCTGGAATGGGGCATCGTCCAGGCGATCGTGGTGGCCGCGATCGTCGTCCTGCTGTGGAAGATCCGGGGCGCCTTCCCGGCCCGGCTGGCGCCCGGTAGCCGGCGGCTCGCGATCGGCGCGCTGGTGTTCGGCATGCTGATCTCGATCGCGGTCAGCATCACGCTCACGCAGCTCTTCCCGCGCACGCTCGTCGGGCAGCGGCAGAAGATCGGCTGGGCCGTGATCGCCGCGCTCGGTCAGTCCCGCAGCAAGATGGGCGGGCACGAGGGCCACGGCTGGATCGGCCTGACCGTCGGCGCGATCTCGGCGGCCTCGCTGGTGATCGCGTTCTGGATCTTCCTCCGCTCGGTCCAGCGCGTCCGGTACCTGACCCAGTCCGAGGAGCTCGAGGTACGGCGCCTGCTCCTGCTGCACGGCGAGCGGGACTCGCTCGGGTACTTCGCGACGCGCCGCGACAAGGCCGTCGTGTTCGCACCGGGCAACGACGCCGCGATCGCGTACCGGGTGGTGAACGGCGTCAGCCTGGCCAGCGGGGATCCGCTGGGCGACCCGGTCGCCTGGCCCGCGGCGATCCAGAGCTGGCTGACCGAGGCCCGGCGGTACGGCTGGTCGCCAGCCGTCCTGTCGGCGAGCGAGGAGGCCGCCCAGGCGTACGTCGACGCCGGGCTGCGCGCGTTGTCGATGGGCGACGAGGCGATCATCGACGTCGCGGACTTCACGCTCGAAGGCCGGACGATGCGGCCGGTGCGGCAGGCGGTGACGCGGGTCCAGCGGGCCGGGTACCACGCCGAGGTCGTGCGGCACGGGGACCTGTCGCCCGAGGCCTTGACGCAGTACGTCCAGCTCGCCGAGCAGTGGCGCGGGGCCCGGACCGAGCGCGGGTTCTCGATGGCGCTCGGCAGGCTCGGCGATCCGGCCGACGCGCGCTGCGTGATGGTGATCGCACGGGACGCCGAAGGCGCCGTCCGCGGGCTGCTCTCGTTCGCTCCGTGGGGTGTCCGGGGCGTGTCGCTGGACCTGATGCGGCGCGATCCCGAGTCCGTGAACGGCTTGATGGAGTTCATGGTGACGTCGCTGGTCGACGCCTGCGTGGACCTCGGCGTGCACCGGATCTCGCTGAATTTCGCGATGTTCCGGGAGATCTTCAGCGATGCCGAGCGAGTCGGCGCCGGGCCGGTGCTGCGGCTCACGAGCGCGTTGCTGACCGCGGGTTCACGCTTCTGGCAGCTGGAGAGCCTGTACCAGTCGAACGAGAAGTACCTGCCGCGCTGGTCGCCGCGGCTGATGTGTTACTCGCGCGGTGCGTCGCTCGCGCAGGTCGTGTTCGCGGCCGGTACCGCGGAGGGCTTCCTGCCCGCGCCGCGGCCGTGGACCCGCGTCGACAGCGTCGAGACGGCCGAGCGGCACGCGATCATGGCCGCGGACGGCCGCGCGTTCGCGACCGCCGTCCACGAACAGGAAGAGGAGTTGCTGCGGCCGGCGCTGCCGACCCGCAAGCTCACCGAACAGGAGCAGATCCGCCGGACGAAGCTCGCCGAGCTCGTTGCCGCGGGCATCGACCCGTACCCGGTCGAGGTACCGCGGACGGAGACGCTGGAGCACGTCCGGGAGCGGTACCCGAACCTGCCGCCGGACCACCACACCGGCCACACCGTGTCCGTGACCGGCCGCGTGCTGCGGATGCGGAACCACGGCGGCCTCGCGTTCGCCCAGTTGCAGGACGGGCTCGCCCAGCTGCAGGTGATGCTCACCGCCGCGTCCTGCGGCGACGTACCGCTGGACCGGTGGCGGCGGCTCGTCGACATCGGTGACCACGTGAGCGTGACCGGCGAGGTCGTGACCAGCCGCCGCGGCGAGCTGTCGGTCGCGGCGACGGACTGGGTGATGGCGGCGAAGTGCCTGCACCCGTTGCCGGACAAGCGGAAGGGGTTCACCGATCCCGAGGCGCGGGTCCGGCAGCGGCACCTCGACCTGGTGATGAACCCGGACTCGCTGCGGATGATGCAGCAGCGCAGCGCCGCCGTCCGCGCGCTGCGCAACGGGTTCGAGAACCGCGGGTTCATCGAGGTGGAGACGCCGATGCTGCAGGCGGTGCACGGCGGCGCGAACGCGCGGCCGTTCGTCACGCACATCAACGCCTACGACACCGAACTGTTCCTGCGGATCGCGCCGGAGCTGTTCCTGAAGCGGCTGATCGTCGGCGGGATGGGCAAGGTCTTCGAGCTGAACCGGAACTTCCGCAACGAGGGCGCGGACGCGACCCACAACCCGGAGTTCACCTCGGTCGAGGCCTACCAGCCGTACGCCGACTATCACGTGATGCGCGAGCTCACCCGCGAGCTGCTGATCGAGGCCGCCACCGCGGTGTACGGCAAGCCCGTCGTCCGCCGCGACGGCGAGGAGATCGACATCTCCGGGGAGTGGCCGGTCGTCACGGTCCACGACGCGGTCGGCCGGGCGGCGGGTACGGCGATCGACTCGGAGACGCCGGTCGAGCGGCTCCGCGAGCTGTGTGCGGAGCACAACGTCCACACGACCTTCGAGATGTCGGCCGGCGAGCTCGTGCTCGAACTGTACGACGAACTCGTCGAGCCGGCCACGACGCTGCCGACGTTCTACACCGACTTCCCGCTCGAGACGTCGCCGCTGACCCGTAACCACCGCACGAATCCGCGCCTCGCCGAACGCTGGGACCTGGTCGCGTTCGGCGCCGAGATCGGGACGGCGTACTCCGAACTCGTCGACCCGGTCGAGCAGCGGCGCCGCCTCACCGAGCAGTCCCTGAAGGCGGCCGCGGGCGATCCCGAGGCGATGTCGCTGGACGAGGATTTCCTGTCGGCACTGGAGTACGCGATGCCGCCGACCGGCGGTCTGGGCATCGGCGTCGACCGGGTGATGATGATGCTGACCGGCCAGAACATCCGCAGCACGCTGGCGTTTCCGTTCGTCCGTCCCGCACCACGGGACTGATGCCTTACCCTGGACAGCTCACGGGTTGGGGAGACCCTGGGGGTGGGGATGAAGCGCTGGCTTGCGCTCAGTATCGGGGTGTGTCTGGTTGCGGGCTGCGGCGGGAAGCCGGAGGCCGCGCCGAGCCCTGGCACGTCGGCTTCCAACAGCGCCGTGCCTGCGCCGGCGTCATCGGTACCGACCGCCGGTCCGTTGGATACGGCGGCTTACCAGGCCGAGCTGACCCGCATCGACCAGGTGCTGGCCGGTCCGGCGCGAGCGCTGACCCGGGTCCGGACGGCCGAAGGCTTGAGCGAGGCGATGAGCAGCCTTGCGGTGTCGCTCAACACGGTCGGGGTCCGGCTCGCCGCGCTGACGGTGGCGTCGCGGCTGACCGGGGCCCACGCCCTGCTCCAGGAACGCATCGGCGTCGCGGCGACGCGGCTGACGAGTTCGGTGCAGAAGACCGAGGAGGACGCACGCTGCGGCGGCACCGCGTACACCTCTCAGAAGGTGCAGCGACAGCTGCGCACCGACCTCGGCACCGCGCTCGCGCAGCTGCAGCGACTCCGGCTGACGTTCGGCAAGACGCTCCCTGATCCGGGTCCGGCGCCGGAACAGACACGGCCCGACAACGGCGACGTGCTGGTACGGCGGGGTGCGAACGGAATCGGCCGGCTCAAGATCACCAACGGTACGTCCAAGGACGTGGCGATCTCGATCGTCGGCGACGGGCAGCCACCCGGGAGTCCACAGGTGATGGTCTACCTCCGGGCGACCCAGTCGGCGACCGTGAACCGGATCTCCGGCGCGTACCGCCTGTACTTCAAGAGCGGCACGGACTGGGACGCCGACCACCGCAGGTTCCTCGCGGACTGCACGTTCAAGAAGTTCGACCAGACCTTCGGCAAGAACCAGGCCTGGCAGGTCAATCTCCAGCCCCGGCCGGGCGGCAACGCCGACACCACCGAGGTCGAGGCCTACTAGAGGCCGAGCTTGTCGAGCAGGTGGCCGAGGATGCCGCCGAGGCCCCCGGAGGGCTGATCGGGGTTGTCAGGTGTCGATGGCGGAGTGCTCGGCGTGGTGCTGGTCGGGGATGCCGTCGGGCTCGTCGACGTGCTCGGACGGCTGGTCGGCGTCGTGGTCGGGTCGGTGGACGGCGGCGCGGTCGGTACTGTCGGCGGCCGTTTCGTCGCGACCGGGATGGTCGGCTCGGTGGTCTGCACGATCTGCGGCGTCGGCGTGCCCTCGGCGGGCGTGGGGTACGGCGTGCTGAGACCGACCGGCACCTGGACCTCGCCCGTCTTGGTTGCGCTCGGCAACGGCGTCGGCACCGTCGTCGGCGTGACGCCGGGCGTGGCCGCCGGGGTCGTGCTGGTGTGGGGCGGGAGCACGGCGACGTTCTGCGTCGGCTCGCCCGGCTGCGGGCCGGCGATCGGCGCGGCCGGCTCGGGTCCGCCGCCGGGCAACGGCAGGAAGCCCGCACCGATCCGCGGGCCGCCGAGCAGGGCGACGAGAACCAGCGCGAGGTAGCAGGACAGCAGCAGGCCGGCGCCGGCTGCGACCTGGCGGCGACGTCGCGGGTTCTGCCAGGGCGGACGGCGGGAAGCCGTGGCAGAAATTGGATTCACAAGTCCCGGAGGGTATCGGTTGACGAGTAGTTTCAAACAGTAGGTGGAAGAAATTCCACGGAGAAACTCAATAGTCTAGTAATTCTGAACCACTTACGCATTCGTAGGAATGCGGTGCGTTAGCTGACAACGCGCCGATCTGCATCACACCAGCCGTTTTCCTCTGCCAACCTGCTCTCATGAATCTGGTGCTGCTGCACGGTCTGGGAGCCAACGGCCGGGTCTGGGACGCCTGGCCGGATGCCGCGTACGCTCCCGACCTCCCCGGCCACGGCTCGGCGGCCGCGCTCCCGTCGTACACCTTCGCCGCCATGGCCGCGGCGATCGCCGCAGATCTTCCGGTACGCCGGGACGTCGTCGTGCTCGGTCATTCGCTCGGCGGCGTGATCGCACTCGAGCTGGCGAGCGGACGGTACGACGTCACGGTGAGCCGGGTCGTCGCGCTCGGAGTGAGAGTGAGCTGGACGGCCGACGACCTCGGGCGGGCGAACGCGCTGGCGCAGAAGCCGGTCGCGTGGTTCGAGAGCCGCGACGAGGCAGCCGCGCGATTCCTCAGGGTCTCCGGCCTCCAAGGGCTCGTGGACCTGGCCGACGCCGTCGTGGACCACGGTCTGCTGGAAGACAACGGCCGCTGGCGTCTCGCCCTGGATCCCGGGACCTTCGGTGTCGGCGCGCCGGACATGCCCACGCTGATCGCGGCGAGTCAGGCCGAGGTGGTGCTCGCGCGCGGCGAGCGGGACCCGATGAACAGCGACGCCGAACTGCACGCCCTGCACGACCAGGTCGTCACGCTACCCGGCCTCGGGCACAACGCGCAGGTCGAGGACCCGACGGCGGTGGCGGCGCTGCTCAGGTAAGGGCCTGCAGGCCGATCACCGACAGCAGGCGGAGCTTCTCGGCGGCTTCGCTGTTGGGCGCGGCCGTGTAGACGACGATGCGCAGGTCGCTGCCCGGGACGGCGAGCACGTCGCAGTCGATGTCGAAGGTGCCGACGTCGGGATGCCGGATGGTCTTGCGCTCGGTCTGGTGGAAACCGACGACGGGCTGGTCCCACAGCTGCGCAAACTCGTCGTACCCGGTCCGGAGCTCCTCGATCAACGCCGTCAGGTCCGGGTCGTGCGGGTAGCGGGCGAGGGAGGCGCGCAGGTCGGTGACCATTGCGACCCGGAAGTCCCGCTGCTGGTCGGCGGTCTGCACGACGCGGTCGCCCGAGCCGGCGAAATGCAGGTAGATGATGTTCCGCCACCGGCCTTGCCACGTCGACGGATCGCCGATCATCGCCGCGAACAGCGGGTTCCAGGTGATGATTGTCCAGGCGGCGTCGCAGACGCACAACGGCGCGCCTTCCAACTGGTCGACGATCCGCTGCACCCCCGGCGGGATGTACGCCGAGATGCGTCCCGGCGACGGCTCGACCTCGCCCGCGAGCACGAACAGATGGTTGCGCTCGGCATCGGACAGCCGGAGCGCGCGGGCCAGCGCGGTCAGCACCTGGACGGACGGCGACTCCGACCGGCCCTGCTCCAGCCGCACGACGTAGTCGACCGACAACCCGGCGAGCTGCGCCAGCTCCTCGCGCCGCAGCCCCGGCGCCCGGCGCTTCCCACCCGACGGCAGGCCGACCTCCGACGGCGTCACGCGATCACGCCACGCGTGCAACGTCCTGCCGAGCTCGCCCATGTCCTCCAGTATCCCGGCCCGGCGGCTGATCAGCCTGGTACTGCCATTCCCTAGGACACCGCGGGTACTACCTGGTCCGGAACCCCGGCGCGAGGGTGGAGCCATGACCACGACACTCATCACCGGGGCCAACCGGGGCCTCGGATACGAAACCGCCCGCCGGCTGGTCGAGGCCGGACACACCGTGTACGTCGGCGCCCGGGATCCCCAGCGCGGCAAGCAGGCCGCGGACGAACTCGGCGCGCACTACCTCCCGCTGGACGTCACCAGCGACGAATCGGTCGACGCCGCCGCGGAACAGCTCACCGAGCTCGACGTACTGATCAACAACGCCGGCATCCCCGGTCCGTTCAAGGAGGCCCGGGATCTGACGGCCGACGAGTTCCATCAGGTGTTCGACCTGAACGTCTACGGGCCGGTGCGGATGAT
This sequence comes from Kribbella sp. NPDC004138, assembly GCF_053603655.1. Taxonomy (NCBI): domain Bacteria; kingdom Bacillati; phylum Actinomycetota; class Actinomycetes; order Propionibacteriales; family Kribbellaceae; genus Kribbella; species Kribbella sp. NPDC004138. The sequence goes on along the minus strand of NZ_JBSGFZ010000010.1, from coordinate 81,212 downwards.
CCACCGGTTCCTGCCGCTGCTCGAGCGCAGCGCCGACCCGGTGATCGTGAACGTGTCCAGCGGGCTCGGCTCGATCGCCGCCGCGGTGCAGGCGGACGCGATCGACACGGTGCCGGTGTGGGTGCCGGCCCCGGCGTACGGCGCCTCGAAGGCGGCGCTCAACATGCTGACGGTGCAGTACGCGAAGCAGCTGCCGAACCTGCGGATCAACACCGTCGACCCGGGCTACACCGCGACCGACTTCAACGGCCGCACCGGCTACCAGACCGTCGAGGAGGGCGCGGACATCATCGTCCGGCTCGCCATGATCGACAAGGACGGGCCGACCGCGGAGTACCTGAGCCTGCACGGAACCATCCCCTGGTGATCACGGGGTGATCAGGGGGTCAGCACTCGATGACGTTGACGGCAAGGCCGCCGCGGGAGGTCTCCTTGTACTTGATCTTCATGTCCGCGCCGGTCTCGCGCATGGTCTTGATGACCTTGTCGAGGGTGACCACGTGCACGCCGTCGCCGTGCATCGCCATCCGGGCCGCGTTGATCGCCTTCACCGAGGCCATCGCGTTCCGCTCGATGCACGGGATCTGCACCAGCCCGCCGACCGGGTCGCAGGTCAGGCCGAGGTTGTGCTCCATCGCGATCTCGGCCGCGTTCTCGACCTGCTGCGGCGTGCCGCCCAGGACCTCGCAGAGACCGGCCGCGGCCATCGAGCAGGCGGACCCGACCTCGCCCTGGCAGCCGACCTCGGCGCCGGAGATCGACGCGTTCTCCTTGTAGAGCACGCCGATCGCGCCGGCCGTCAGCAGGAACCGGACCGCGCCGTCCTCGGTCGCCCCGGGCACGAAGCGCCGGTAGTAGTGCAGGACGGCCGGGATGATGCCGGCGGCGCCGTTGGTCGGCGCGGTGACGATCCGGCCGCCGGAGGCGTTCTGCTCGTTGACGGCGAGCGCGAACAGGTTCACCCAGTCCATCACCTTGAGCGGGTCGACCGACCACGGGTCCTGGCTGAGCTTCTTGTGCAGCGCGTGCGCCCGGCGCGGCACCTTGAGCCCGCCGGGCAGGATGCCCTCGGTCTCGCAGCCCTCGCGGACGCAGTCCTGCATCACCTGCCAGATGTGCAGCAGGCCGTCGCGGACCTCGTCCTCGGTCCGCCAGGCGAGCTCGTTCGCGAGCATCACCTCGCTGATCGACAGCTGCGATTCCCGGCACCGGTCGAGCAGCTCCGCACCGGTCGTGAACGGGTACTTCAGCGGGGTGGTGTCCGGTACGATCCGGTCCCCCGCGGCGGCGTTCTCGTCGACGACGAACCCGCCGCCGACCGAGTAGTAGGTGCGCTCCCGCAGCACCGCGCCGGCCGCGTCGCGGGCCACGAAGATCATCCCGTTCGGGTGGTACGGGAGGGCCTTGCGGCGGTGCATCAGCAGGTCGGTGTTCTCGTCGAACGCGATCTCGTGAGTGCCGGCCAGCAGGATCCGGCCGCGTTCGTGGATCGTCTCGACGCGGGCGTCGACCGAGTGCGTGACCACGGTCTCCGGGTCGGCTCCCTCGAGCCCGAGCAGGACGGCCTTGTTGCTGCCGTGGCCGTGCCCGGTGGCGCCGAGCGAGCCGAAGAGCTGGGCCTCGACGGTCGCCGTCGCGGCGAGCAGGCCGTCGTCGGCGAGGCCGAGCGCGAAGGTCCGGGCGGCGCGCATCGGTCCCACGGTGTGGGAGCTCGACGGGCCGATCCCGACACTGAACAGGTCGAAGACGCTGATCGCCATCGTGTGGAGGTTCCTTCCGGTCGCCGTTGACCGTTTGGTGTCCTCCCCGCTCTGTCAGGCGGATGCCTTCCAGAGGTGCCTCGCCCGCGCGGTGAAGGTGCCTGAGAGATTCTTGGGGAGAGTTGCTCCTACGGCGCCCGGTTCGTGTCCGGGTCTCTCCCGCACGGGTTCATGCGGCTGTTGAGTTTGCTGATGCTGTGGACGGTACGGGGGTCCGCGGGGCCGCGTCAATCCGGCCGGTGCGGACCGCCCAGATCTCGAAGAACCAGGTGAACAACGGGGGAACGCTTGCCGCCAGCGCGGCCAGCGTCACCGGCCAGGACCAGCGCAACGGACCGCGTACGGCGAGCACGGTGACCACGTAGACGACGAAGATGCCGCCGTGGATCGGCCCGAAGATCTTCACCCCGATCTCGTTGTCGGACAGCACGTACTTGAACAGCATCCCGATCAGCAGTCCGGTCCACGAGATCGCCTCGGCGATCGCCACCGTCCGGAACCACGCCGCATGTTTGGTACTCATCACGACCGACCCTAACAAGGCCCCCAAGCCGTGATCGGGGTCATCCGGGGCTCGTCCCCGATGCCGCCAGCAAGCGATTGCCCGAAGGATCGTCGGCATGACGTTCATCCGACGCGCCCTGGCCGGCGCAGTAGTACTCGGCGTCGCAGGCGCCGGGCTGACGGCCACCGCCTCCGCGACCAGCCCGCCGCTGCACTGGGCCGACTGCAAACCTGAGGGCAAGGACGATCCCGCGGTGGTGGAGGGCTCGCAGTGCGCGACCCTGCAACTGCCTGTCGACTGGCGGAACCCGGGCGGGCCCACCTTCGGCCTCGCACTGGCCCGGAGAAAGGCATCGGAGCCGAGCGAGCGGGTCGGGGTGCTCGTGTTCGGCCCGGGCGGCCCGGGTGATTCCGGGGTCGACCGGATCAAGACGGGGATCAACCGGTTCAGCACGGACCTGCAGGACCGCTTCGACATCGTCAGCTTCGACCCGCGCGGTGTGGCACGCAGCAACCCGGTGAAGTGCTCCGCCGACCTGCTGAACAAGCAGCCGTCGCCGGTCATCAGGAGCGCGGCCGAGTTCACCGCCACCATCAACTACAACCGGCAGCTCGCCACGGACTGCCGTGAACACACCGGCCCGCTGTACGACCACATCGACACCTGGCAGACGGTGCGCGACATCGACGCCGTACGGCGGGCGCTCGGCGAGTCCACGATCTCGTTCCACGGCAGCTCGTACGGGACCCTGCTCGGAGCGCAGTACGCCGAGACGTACCCGCACCGCGTCCGCGCGATGGTGCTGGAGAGCGTCATCGACCACAGCTCCGCCCCGACGCGTGACTTCCTGGACGAGCAGGCGTCCGCGGGACAGGACTCGTTCGACGAGTTCGTGAAATGGTGCGACGCGACGACGAACTGTGCACTGCACGGCACCGACATCCACGCGCGCTGGGCGGACCTGCTGGCCACGTCGCCGGATCCGTTCACCTTGAGCTACTCGGTGTTCCGTGCGCTCTACGAACCGAAGTGGGCTGCACTGGCCGAGCTGCTGAAGGCCGGTGTGACTCCCCCGAAGCCCACGCAGACCGGCGCGTATCCCCTGGCCGTTTTCTGCCAGGACTGGAACCTGCCGGTCCGCGACTACCGCGAGTACGCCGCACACCTGCAGCGGCTCGCCCGCAACAACCAGGACCTGCGCTATCCCGGTCAGCTGATGGCAGTGTCGATCTGTCTCGGCTCTCCGCCGGCGAACAACCCGCAGCACCAGCTGAAGGTACGTGGGCTCAAGACACCGGTACTGCTCGCCAACGCGATCCACGACCCGGCGACCGGCTACTCGTTCGCACAGAGCGTGGAGCGCCAGCTCGGGCGGAACGGCGTACTGCTGACCTACCAGGGCTGGGGGCACGGCAGCTACACGAAGAGCTCGTGCATGCAGAGCGCAGTCGACGACTACCTGATCGCGAAGGACGTACCCGAGCGCGGCAGCAGCTGCGCCGCCGTACCACCGGCGGGGTAGCGGGTCAGACCGGCACGCCGGTGACTTCGAGGACCCGGTCCAGGTGATCGCCGCGGACCAGTCGCCCCGCCATCAGCCGGAGCTCGGCGCAGGCGCTCTCCAGCGCCTGCGCCTGGGTCCGGCAGTTGTCGACGTACCAGAACGGGTCGTCCGGTTGCGGATCGTCGGCGTCGTCGATGTCGGCGTACCAGTGCCGGCTGCCGCAGTTCACTACTCGCACACGCAGGTTCATGGTGTAACTCCCCCGTACCCAGGGATCCCGGGTTCCCCCTTTGGCCCCAGTCCAGGGCCGACTCGGCCTGGCGTGTGATCAGAGGCCCCCCACTCCCACACGCCGGCCGAGTTCGACCCTCCCCCGCCTTCTACATCGGGGCTCCCGCGGCAAACGTTACTGGCCGTAACGAGTAATTTTGATTACTTCGCCGCGAGGTGCGACCGGGTCCACTGCTCGAGACCGTCCGTGGTGATCGGCAGGTCCTCGGTGAGGATCTCCAGGCGGTCGGAGTGGACCACGACGTTGTCCTCGATCCGGATGCCGATACCGCGCAGCTCCGGCGGGACGGTCTCGTCGTTCGGGTGGAAGTACAGGCCGGGCTCGACCGCGAGCGCCATCCCGGCTTCGATGGTGCCGGCGAAGTACGCCTCCGGCCGGGACGCGTCGCAGTCGTGCACGTCGAGGCCGATGTAGTGCCCGGTCCCGCAGACGATGTACCGCCGGTGCTGCTGCCCGTCCGGGCCGAGCAACTCATCGATCGACGCGTCCAGCAGGCCCCAGTCACGCAGGCCTTCGGCCAGCACCCGCAGGGCCTCGTACTGGAAGGCGCGGTACGGCGCACCGACCTTGACGGCCTCGAGCGACGCGAGCTGCGCCTTGTGCACCAGGTCGTGCACCTGCCGCTGGGCCGCCGTGAACTCACCGGTGGCGGGGAAGGTCCGGGTCACGTCCGCGGTGTAGAGGGTGCGGGTCTCGACGCCGGCGTCCAGCAGGATCACGTCGCCCTCGTTGACCGGGCCGTCGTTGCGGACCCAGTGCAGCACCGGAGCGTGCTTGCCAGCGGCAACGATCGACGCGTAGCCGACGCCGTTGCCCGCGGTCCGCGCGCGGCGGTCGAAGGTGCCCTGCAGCCAGCGCTCGCCGCCGCCGCGGATCGCCTCCGGCAGCTCCCGCGCCACGTCACCGAACGCGAGCACGCTCGCGGCGACCGCTTCGCGCAGCTGGTCCAGCTCCCAGTCGTCCTTGATCCGGCGCAGCTCGGCGAGCGTCTGGCGCAACGCGTTGCCGTCGGTCGGCGAGGTCCGCACCAAGGCGTCCAGCATCGGCTCGACACCCGGCACCGACAGCATGAACGGAACCGCGCCGCGCACCGCCGCGGGCAGTTCCTCGAGTGGGCGGCAGGCGATCTGCAGTGCGTCCGACCAGTCCTTCAGGCCCGGCACCGGGCCGATCCACAGCTCACCGTCACGCGCGTTCGCGAAGAAGTCCGCCTCGTCCGGGCCGGCCGTCTCGCGCAGGTAGAGCGTCGCGTCGCCGTCCCCGGAGATGACCAGGACGGCGCCTTCGGCCTGGCAGCCGGTCAGCCAGACGAAGTCGCTGTCGGCGCGGAACTGGTAGTCGGTGTCGTTCGACCGGACCGGCGCCCGGCCGGCCGCGAGCGCGATCCGGCGTCCCGGTAGCGCGGCGGCGAGCTTGCGCCGATGCTCCGCGGCCGCCTCGGCGAGCCCCTCCGGCACCGTCACCGAGCGGTCCACCGGCCCCCAGCCGCGAGAGATGAACTCCCGGAACCCCTTGGCGTCGATCGGGCGGTAGGACTTCGGCGTCTGGTCGGTCCGGGCGTCATCGGTCATGAGCTGAGCTCCCCTTTACAGCTGTCAGTGTCAGCTCATCAACTCAGGTCTGCGCGGGCCCGCGCAAGCCCTTATCCCGGAACGCGGTGAGGATGCCGGCCTCGGAGTCGAGCAGGTACTGGTGCAGGTCTGCGGCGGCCTGCTCGTACTTGCGGGCCTCCAACAGCTCGAACAGGCTGCGGTTTCGCGCGATATAGGGCTCGTGCAGCTCCCGCGGCGTCGCGATCACGTGGAAGACCAGCCGCAACTCGGCCTGCAACTGACTGGTGATCGCGTTCAGCCTGGCGCTGTTGGCGAGCCCGATCAGGTGCTCGTGGAACCGCATGTTCGCGGTGCCGACTGCCGGCCAGCGATCCGCCAGCGCGGCCGCCTCGGCCGCCTCGACATCGTCCAGCAACGGCTCGAGCCGACTCGCAGGCACCTCTGGATCGCGCTCACCCAACGCCCGGACGACGTCCACCTCGAGCACCCGGCGGAGCCTGTACAGATCGACCACGTCATGCTCGTCCAATTCTGGGACGAACACCCCGCGGTGCAGCTTGTAGACCAGCAGACCCTCGTGAGTGAGCAGCCGGAAAGCCTCCCGCAGTGTGTTCCGGCTGACCTCCAGGACCTCGGTCAGCTCGACCTCGGACAGCTGCGCACCGGGCGGCAGGGCACCCTCCGTGATACTGCGACGGAGAATGTCGGCCGCACGCTCGGCCGAGCTGCTGCGGTCCAGCCGCGCCACGTCGGCCGCGACCCCTCGCAGCCAGGCCTGCCGGCCGTCGTCGTCCGTCTCACCCGTACCCACCCCTGCATCATCGCCCACGCCGCGCGCAGCGGGGAAATCTGGTGGAACGAACCTCTTGCAGGATTGTTGAACAATCCCTACTCTCGGTGGCACGGAACGCAGGCGAAAGGCGGGATCGCGTGGCAGCGAAGTGGGAGTTCTGGATCGATCGTGGCGGCACGTTCACCGACGTCGTCGCCCGGCGGCCCGACGGCGCGGTGGTCGCCCACAAGCTGCTGTCCGAGAACCCCGGCCGCTACCGGGACGCAGCCGTCGAGGGCATAAGGCAGCTCCTCGGTGTGTCCGCCGGCGAGCCCCTGCCGACCGACCGGATCGAAGTCGTCAAAATGGGTACGACCGTCGCCACCAACGCCTTGCTCGAGCGCAAGGGTGAGCCGACGGCGCTGGTCATCACCAAGGGATTCCGGGACGCACCCAGGATCGCCTACCAGAACCGCCCGCGGATCTTCGCCCGCGAGATCGTGCTGCCCGAGCTGGTCTACTCCCGGGTGATCGAAGCGGACGAGCGCGTCGCGGCGGACGGCGAGGTCGTCGTCACGCTCGACGAGCAAGCAGTGGCACGGGACCTGCAGCAGGCGTACGACGACGGCTTGCGATCAGTCGCCGTGGTTTGCGTCCACGGGTACCGCCACACCCGGCACGAGGTGGCGATCGGTGAGATCGCGCGACGGATCGGCTTCACCCAGGTCTCGCTGTCTCATGAGTGCAGCCCGTTGATGAAGCTCGTGTCGCGAGGTGACACCACGGTCGTCGACGCCTACCTCTCGCCGATCCTGCGCCGATACGTGGATCAGGTGGCGGCCGAGCTGGACGGCGTACGGGTGATGTTCATGCAGTCCAACGGCGGCCTGACCGAAGCACATCTGTTCCGTGGCAAGGACGCGATCCTGTCCGGCCCCGCCGGCGGCGTCGTGGGGATGGCGCGCACCACCACGGCCGCCGGGTTCGACCGGGTGATCGGATTCGACATGGGCGGCACGTCCACCGACGTGTCGCACTACGCGGGTGAGTTCGAGCGCGAACTGGAGACCCTTGTCGCCGGAGTCCGGATGCGGGCGCCGATGATGAGCATTCACACGGTGGCGGCCGGCGGCGGATCGATCCTCAGCTTCGACGGCAGCCGGTACCGGGTGGGACCGGACTCGGCAGGCGCGGATCCCGGCCCGGCGTCGTACCGCAAGGGCGGTCCGCTCACGGTCACCGACGCGAACGTCATGCTCGGCAGGGTCCAGCCGGACTTCTTCCCCGCGGTCTTCGGCGACCACGGCGATCAGCCCCTCGACGCGGACGTCGTACGCCGGAAGTTCGCCGAGCTGGCCGAGGCGATCGCCGACGGACGGAGCCCCGAGCAGGTTGCGGCCGGGTTCGCCGACATCGCGGTCGCGAACATGGCGAACGCGATCAAGAAGATCTCGGTCCAGCGCGGGTACGACGTCACCCGGTACGTGCTGGCGACGTTCGGCGGCGCGGGCGGCCAGCACGCGTGCGCCGTCGCCGATGCGCTGGGCATGACCGAAGTACTGATCCACCCGCTCGCCGGGGTCCTGTCGGCCTACGGCATGGGGCTCGCCGACGTCGCAGCCCTCCGCGAGCGGGCGGTCGAGGCGCCCCTGAACGACGCCGTACTCCCGGAGCTCTCGAAGGTCCTCGACGAACTCCAGGCCGACGCCGCCGCCGAGCTCGAGCGCGAAGGCGTCCCGGCCGAACGGATCACCGCGATCCGCCGGGCCTTGCTGCGCTACGACGGCACGGACACGGCAGTGGCCGTGTCGACCGGCACCGTGCATGCGATGGTGACGGAGTTCGAGGCGGCCTATCGCCGACGGTTCTCGTTCTTGATGCCCGGCAAGCAGATTGTCGTCGAAGCGGTGTCACTCGAGCTGCTGGGCGCGGCCGGAGACAGTGCGGCGACCTGGGACCAGCGGACCCGCGAGGACAGCGCTCTGCAGGCGGTAGCGAGCGTGCCGATGTTCTCAGCCGGCTCATGGACGGACGTGAACCTCTACCGACGCGCCGATATCGTTCCCGGCGATGCCGTGGACGGGCCGGCCATCATCGCCGAGGACAACGCGACGACCGTGGTCGAGCCTGGCTGGCGTGCCGTAGTGAACGACCTCGGCCACCTGCTGTTGAGCCGGGTGACCGCCCGGCCTGTCCAGCGAGCGATCGGGACCGAGGCCGACCCCGTGATGCTGGAGATCTTCAACAACCTGTTCATGTCGATCGCCGAGCAGATGGGTGTGCGGCTGCAGAGCACTTCGCAGTCGGTGAACATCAAGGAGCGCCTGGACTTCTCCTGCGCACTGTTCGATGCCGAGGGCAACCTGATCGCGAACGCCCCGCACATCCCCGTCCATCTCGGCTCGATGGGCGAAAGCATCAGGATGGTCATCGCCGGCAACGCCGGACGGATGGCGCCGGGCGACACCTACGTGCTCAACAACCCCTACCGCGGCGGCACCCACCTTCCCGACGTCACGGTGGTGACGCCGGTCTTCGACCGGGCCGGACGGGAGATCCTGTTCTACGTCGCCTCCCGCGGCCATCATGCGGAGATCGGCGGGATCACACCGGGATCGATGCCCGCGGACAGCACGCACATCGAGGAGGAAGGGGTGCTGATCGACAACTGGCTGCTCGTCTCCGGCGGTGTACTGCGAGAGCCCGAAACCATCGAACTGCTCGGCTCCGCGGCGTACCCCTCACGCAATCCCACCACGAACATCGCCGATCTGCGCGCTCAGGTCGCGGCCAACGAGAAGGGCGTCGAAGAGCTCCTCGCAATGGTCGACCACTTCGGACTCGACGTCGTGTCGGCGTACATGGAACACGTCCGCCGCAACGCCACCGAAGCAGTCCAGCGGGTCATTCCGACGCTCCGCGACGGCCGGTACAGCTACGAGCTCGACTCGGGCGCGCGGATCGAGGTGTCGGTCCGCGTGGATGCCGGCGCGCGCACCGCCGAGATCGACTTCACCGGCACCTCCGCACAGCAGCCGAACAACGGCAACGCGCCGTCGTCGGTCGTGATGGCTGCAGTGCTGTATGTGTTCCGCACGCTGGTAGACGACGAGATCCCCTTGAATTCGGGTTGCCTGGAGCCGCTGCGGGTGATCATCCCACCGGGCTCGATGCTGTCGCCGGAGTACCCCGCGGCGGTTGCCGCCGGCAACGTCGAGGTCTCGCAGGCGGTCACCGGCGCGTTGTATGCCGCACTCGGTGTCCAGGCGGAGGGGTCCGGGACGATGAACAACGTAACGTTCGGCAACGAGCGCTACCAGTACTACGAGACGGTGGCCAGTGGCTCCGGCGCCGGCGCCGGCTTCGACGGCGCCGACGTGGTGCAGACCCACATGACGAACTCACGGCTCACCGATCCCGAGGTGCTGGAGTGGCGGTATCCGGTACGGCTGGAGAGCTTCGAGATCCGCGAGGGCAGCGGCGGCGACGGCCGGTGGCGCGGCGGTAACGGCGGTCGCCGCATGCTCCGCTTCCTGGAGCCGATGACCGTGACCACACTCGCCAGCCACCGCCGCGTACCGCCGTACGGAATGGCCGGCGGCCGCCCGGGAAGCCTCGGCCACCAGTGGATCGAACGCACGGACGGCACCGTGACCGAGATGGACGGCTGCGACTCCGTGCAGTTGTCCACCGGCGACATCTTCGTCATCGAGACCCCGGGCGGTGGCGGCTACGGCCCGCCGTCCAGCTGAACTCGCCGGCAGTCTTGCGGTTGCTCAGTTCTTGACGCGGCTGTGCATCTCGGCGGCGAAGGTGTCCTGGGCGATGCGCATGACGGCGAGTTCGTCGGGGTCCGCGAAGAGCTCGCGGGCCTTGCTCTCGGGGACGTCCTCGACGTGGGTCTGGAGCCACCAGATGTTGCCGACCGGGTCCTTCACCCGGCCACCGCGGTCGCCCGTGATGCCGGAGTACATCAGCTCGGTCACCACGGTGGCGCCGGCGTCGAGGGCCCGCTGATAGGTGCGCTCGACATCCTCGACGTACACGCTCAGGAAGCTCGGGGTGTCCGGCCAGTCCTCCGCCGCGTCGAAGGTCATCAGCACCGATTCGCCGACGGTGATCTCGGCGTGGCCGACCGTGCCGTCCTGGTTCGGGAACCGTCCGCTCGTCTTGACCTCGAAGGTGCGCTCCACGAACTCGAGGAAGGCGTCCGCGCCCTTCGCCACGATGTAGGGCGTGATCGTCGACTTACCGTTTGGCTTGTTCATACCTCGAGTCTGACGACAGTAGGGGACGGGTTCTGTCCTCTTCCTCGTCGGATTGTGCGGCCTGGAAGCGGCGGCGGTACTCCGTCGGCGTCGTACCGAGATGACGTGCGAACGCCCGGCGCAACGTCTCGTCGCTGCCGAGTCCGCTGAGGCGTGCTGCCGTGGTGATGCTGTGCCCGTCGAGCAGGAGCTGTTGCGCCCGGTCCAGCCGTACCCGCTCGACCCACCGGCCGGGCGTCGTGTTGAACTCGCTCTGGAACAACCGGGTCAGATGCCTCGGACTGACCGCGGCCGCGGCGGCCAGGTTCGGCAGGCTGTGGTCAGCAGCCGGGTCCGCGACGACGATGTCGGCGAGCGCCCGCAGCAGATCGGTGCGCGGCGGCCGGGTCGCCATCGCGGTCGAGAACTGCGACTGACCGCCGGGGCGCTGCATGAAGACGACGAGTTCACGCGCCACGGCTCGGGCCGTCTCGGAGCCGTGGTCTGCCTCGACCAGGGCGAGTGTGAGGTCGATGCCGGCGCTGATCCCCGCCGAGGTCAGGTACCGCCCGTCGGTGACGTGGAGCGCGTCCGGCAGCACCTCCACCATCGGATACTGCCGCGCCATCGCCGCCGCATGCCGCCAGTGCGTCGTCGCCCGCCGCCCGTCCAGCATCCCGAGCGCCGCCAACACAAACGCCCCACTGCACACCGACGCCACCCGCCCGGCCCCGTCCGCCAACATCGCCGTCACCTGAAGCACCTCGTCCGGCACCCCGCGTACAAGGTCATCTGCCCCAGCCACCACCACGGTGTCGACCACGCCGACGTCAGCAGCCCGGACCACCCCCGCCAGCACCACACCCGAGGCAGCAGTCACCTCCCCACCACCCGCAGACACAAGCACCGACTCGTACCGCACCCGCCCACCCCACCGATCGGCCGTGACCAGGTTGGCCTGGTGGAGGACTTCGAGCGGTCCGGTCACGTCGAGCAGCGTCACCCCGTCGTACACGACGAACGCGACCCGGTGTGTCCGAATCTGTGGTTCACCTGGCGATTTGGACATGGCGTCAGCGTACTCCGGACCAAGACCCTGAAGGCATGACCGAAACCATCGCCGGCATCCAGATCCCTGACAGCGCCCTCGCCCGCGAAGCGACCGACCTCGTCCGCGACGCCGCGTCACCCCTGCTCTTCGACCACTCCCGCCGCGTGTACCTGTTCGGCTCCCTCCGCGGCCGGGCGCAGGGCCTCTCATTCGACCCGGAACTGCTGTACGTCGGCGCGATGTTCCACGACCTCGGCCTGACCGAGCGCTACCGCCGGACGGACCAGCGCTTCGAGATCGACGGCGCCGACGAGGCCCGGAGCTTCCTGCGGCGGCGCGGCATCAGCGACGACGCCGCCGACCGCGTGTGGACGGCGATCGCGCTGCACACCACACCGGAGATCCCGCTGCACCTGTCCGCCGAGATCGCCCTCGTCACCCGCGGCGTCGAACTCGATGTCCTCGGCATCGGATACGACGCGGTCACCGACGCCGAGCGCGACGCCGTGACCGCCGCGCACCCGCGTCCCGACTTCAAGAACCGCATCCTCGCCGCGTTCACCGAAGGTATCCAGGACCGCCCGTCGACCACCTTCGGCAATGTGAAGGCCGACGTACTGGAGCACTTCGTACCGGGCTTCCACCGCGGCGATTTCGTGGACGTCATCAAGAACTCGTCCTGGCCCGAGTGACCGCGGACGTTGCTTGTCCGGGAGCCGGGGACAGGTGAGGATGTCCGGTATGACGGACAGTTCTGGAACGCCAGGCATCGACAGCACAGTTCCCCCGAGCGGCACCGGATGCGTCGAGTGTCTGCAGGCCGGCGGCTGGTGGTTCCACCTCCGCCGGTGCGCGCAGTGCGGTCACATCGGCTGCTGCGACTCCTCCCCCGCCCAGCACGCTTCCGCCCACGCCGCCGAGAGCGGCCACCCGATCGTCCGCAGCTTCGAGCCCGGCGAGGACTGGTTCTGGCACTACGGCGAGTCCCAGTACTACGACGGCCCAGACCTCGCCCCACCGGCCGCCCGCCCCGAAAACCAGCCGGTCCCCGGCGGCAAGGTGCCCACCAACTGGCAGTCCCAACTCCACCGGTAACGCCTGCACCCAGTCAGCGTCGTCCGTTGGCGAGAGCCAGCGCCGCCGGCAGCCGACGCAACCGCAGCATGGCAACCGTTCCGAGCAGCGGCCCGATCGCCAATGGCAGCAACGCGTAACGCCAGCCGGCAAGGCTGACGGCGAGGGGCACGAGCCGGATGCTCACGATGGTGAGCGTGAAGCCGAGGGCGAGCTGCAGCGCGAGCACCGAACCCGCGTAACGCGGCTCAGCCAGCTCCGTCACGGCTGCAGAGAACTGTGCGGAGTCGGCGATCACAGCCGCACCCCAGATGAGCAGAACCACCACGAGCACCGGTAGCGCCGCGCCGTAGATCAGTGGGCTCGCGAGGCAGCACGCGGCGCTGAGAAGCATCGCCGCGCTGGTGATCGTGGTGCGCCCCAGTCGGTCGGCGAGCCGTCCCGCCACCACAGCTCCGAGCAGCCCGGCCACCCCGATCGCAAGGAAGGTCACGACTCCGGTCTGAGCAGGACCAGGTCGTGAGTCCGCCCTTGCGGCAACGAAGAACGCGGCCAGCCAGCTCCACAAGGCATAGAGCTCCCACATGTGCCCGAGATAACCCATCGTGGCCAGCCGCAGCGGTCGCTCACTGGCGAGAGCCCGGACCGCGGCGCCGACATCGAGCGGAGGCGACGATACGGCCGCCGACCCGGAGCGCACCGTCGAGATCGCTACTGCGCCCAGGCCGGCGAGAACGGAGGTGACGGCGATCGTCACCTGCCAGGGAACGTGACCAAGGCCCCGCACCAGGTGCGGAGTCCCCGACCCCAGGGTGAGCCCGCCGACAACCACGCCGGTCGCCACGCCACGCCCGCGCTCGAAATGGGTAGCTACCAGCCGCACGGCAGGGGCATAGACCCCTGCCAGCGCGATGCCGACCAGCAGACGGATCGGCAGGGCGAGAGCCAGCCCATGTGTCAGCAGCAATGCCAGGTTGCACAGTCCGGCGGCAACCGACGAACCGGCGATCAGCCAATGCGGCTGCAAGCGGTCGGGAAGGTTGAGCATCGCCGCGCCCACGCTGCCGGTCACGAAACCGATCTGAACGACGACCACCAGCCAGGCGGCACCGTCTGCGGTCAGGTGCCACTGGTCCTCGAGCGCCGGCACGATCGCGGTCGCACTGAACCACGAGGCGTTGGCCAGTACTGCTGCCAGAGCCACGAGACCGAGGGCACGGCGTTGCTCTTTGGTCGTCATCTCAGCCCTCGTGGGCCTTCAGATAGCGGAGGAAGCCGATGACATCGTCCGCGACCAGGCGACCGATGGCCTCGCTCGAATACACGGCCGTGATGACGTTCCCCTGGGGATCGAGGACGAAGCCGGACGACTGCAGGTAGCGGTGATCGGCGCTGACGTACGCACCCGTCGCCTTCGACACCGTGTCGGGGTCCGCGCTGTGTGCCACTGGGAACTTCAACTTGTGCTTCTCGACCAGGGCGGCGCTGGTCGGCCCGTCGTCCACCGACAACGCGACAACCTTGGCGTTCAGCTCCGCGAGCGTCTCGGACGCACGTGAGAACGCGGCGAGCTGCGCGTTGCAGTACGGGCACCACGAGCCGCGGTAGATCAGGACGACGCCGAACGAGACGGCGAGATCGTCCGGCAGGGAGACGGTTCCACCGCCGACGGCGGGGAGCGACAGGGACGGGAAGTGCTGGCCATTGCGCAGACGAGACACGATATTCCTCTCTGATGCCCAACATTGGACTGAATGGTCCATGTTGGTACCACAGAATTGGACTCTCAAGTCCAATCCGCCGTACGCTGCGATCATGGCAACGAAGATCCATCGGGGCACGGCGCGTCTGACCGCGCGCGGCTCCGTGACGCGCGCACGGATCATCGCGGGCGCCACCGACCTCGTGTACGACCAAGGCGTGGCAGGCACCAGCCTCGACGACATCATGGCGGCGACCGGCACCAGCAAGTCGCAGCTGTACCACTACTTCGCCGACAAGGACGCGCTCATCCTGGAGGTCATCCGCAACCAGCTCGCCAAGATCATCGCCGGGCAGGGAACAGAGTTGCGTGCAGCGCGGTCGTGGGACGGTCTGCAGCGGTGGCGCGATCACGTCGTCGAGACCACTCGCGCCACCGGCGGAGTGGGGGGCTGCCCGCTGGGCTCGCTGTCGAGCGAGCTCGCCGACCGCTCGGAGTCGGCCCGTCGAGTCCTGGCGGCATGCTTCGCCGAGTGGGAGGAGTACCTGCTCGACGGATTCCGCGCGATGCGCGACGACGGCCAACTGTCCCAGGACGCCGACCCGCAAGCGCTCGCGACCGCGGTGATGGCCGCGCTACAAGGTGGCCTGCTGCTGTCTCAGGCCACACATGATGTCCAACCGCTGGAACTGGCGCTCGACATGGCACTGGGCCACGTCGGCCAGTGTCGCCCCGAGGATTGACAGCGGCGGCTGTGCGTTCGCCGCGCCGACTACAGCACGAAGCCTGTAGGGAAAGGGTCGTCGGGGTCGAGGAGGTAGTTGGCGGTGCCGGTGATCCAGGCTCGGCCGGTGACCGTGGGGACGACGGCAGGACGCGGCCCGACGGTCGTCTCCTCGACGAGACGGCCGGTGAAGCGCGTGCCGATGAAGGACTCGTTGACGAAGTCGGTGTCCAGGGCGAGCTCGCCGCGGGCGTGGAGCTGGGCCATCCGCGCCGAGGTCCCCGTCCCACACGGCGAACGGTCGAACCAGCCGGGGTGGATCGCCATCGCGTTCCGCGAGTCGGCGCCGTCGAGCCCCGGCGCCGTGAACTGCACATGCTTGCACCCGTTGATGCCGGGGTCGAGCGGATGCACCGGACGGTCGGTGGCGTTGATCGCGTCCATGATGTCCAGCCCGGCCTTCAGGATGCGGTCCTTCTCCGCCCGGTCGAACGGGATGCCGAGCTGCTCGATCGGCAGGACCGCGTAGAAGTTCCCGCCGTACGCCAGGTCGTACGTGACCTTGCCCAGCCCGGGCACGTCCACCGAGGCGTCGAGGGCATGCGCATACGACGCGACGTTGCGCAACGTCACGTGCTCCGCGCGGCCGTTGCTCACGGCAACGTCGACGACGACCAGCCCGGCCGGCGTGTCCAGCCGGACCAACGTCTGTGGTTCCGTCACCTCGACCATGCCGGACTCGACCAGCACCGTGGCCACGCCGATCGTCCCGTGACCGCACATCGGGAGCAGACCGGAGACCTCGATGTACAGCACGCCCCAGTCCGCGTCGGACCGGGTCGGCGGCTGCAGGATCGCCCCGCTCATCGCGGCGTGGCCTCGCGGCTCGTTCATCAGGAACAACCGCAGGTCGTCGAGGTGCTTGATGAAGTACTCGCGGCGCTCCGCCATCGTCGCACCCGGCACCACGCCGACCCCGCCGGTGACGACGCGGGTCGGCATGCCCTCGGTGTGCGAGTCGATGGCGGTGATCGTCCGGACGGACCTCATACGAGTGACTCCACTGCTTTCTTCATGTCCTGCTCCAGTTGCGCGATGTGCTCGGGGACGAGCGGTCCGCGCGGCGGCCGGCACGGACCGCCGAACCGCCCGACGTAGTCCATGCCGTACTTGATCGCCTGGACGAACTCGGTGCGCGAATCCCACCGGAACGCCGCGACCAGCGGCTCGTACAACGCGCGGGCCTCCTCCAGCTTGCCTTGCGTGGCGAGCTCGAACAACCGGACCGATTCCTTCGGGAACACGTTCGGGAAACCGGCGAACCAGCCGGTCGCGCCCATCAGCAGCGCCTCGAGGGTGAGGTCGTCGGCACCGGCGATCACAGCCAGGTCGGGGGCCAGCTCGCGGATCTCGAGGATCCGCCGGACGTCACCGGAGAACTCCTTGACCGCGACGATGTTCTCGATCTGCGCGATCTCGGCGAGCAGGTCCGGCGTCAGGTCGACCTTGGTGTCCAGCGGGTTGTTGTAGACCATCACCGGCAGTCCGGCCTTCGCGACCTCGGTGAAGTGCGCGATCACCTCGCCGCGGTTCGCGCGGTACATGGTCGGCGGCAGGCAGAGCACGCCGTCCGCACCGTCCTCGGCCGCCTTCTCCGCCCAGGCGCGGGCCTGGTGCGAACCGACGCCGTGGACGCCGACGACCACGACACCGTCATTGCCGACAGCCTCGATCGCGGTCTTCGCCACGGCCCGGCGCTCGTCGTCGGTGAGCGACGAGTACTCACCGAGCGACCCGTTCGGCCCGACGCCGCGGCAGCCGTTGTCGACCAGCCAGCGGCAGTGCTCGGCGTACTTGTCGAGGTCGGGGCGCAGCCCCGCCGGCGCCGACGCGTCCTCGGCATACGGCAACGCGGTCGCGACGATCACGCCGTCCAACTTCTCGCTCATGGTTCCTCCCTGGTTTCCGGTGATGGCGCGACCTCGGCCGCCGCCAGATCCCGCAGCCTCACTGGTACGGCGATCGGTCTTTTCATGCTTGGTTGCGGTGCGTCGCCCGGCTTGGCCAGCAGGGCGGCGACGGTGCGCGAGCACACCCGCCCCTGACACATCCCGAGCCCCGCGCGACTGCTCAGCTTCATCGCCCGCCCATCGTCGAGCCCCCGCTCGCCGGCGGCGGTTTCGAGCTGTCCCCGGGTCACTTCCTCACACCGGCAGACGAGCGTGTCCGCGTCACTCCAGCTCTTCCACCCGTCCCGCACGGGATAAGCCTTGGCCAGGGCAGCCGCGAACCGCCGCCCCTTCACAACAGCCGCGGACGCCTCGGTGGCGGGGGGTGGGGTGGCGAGGGTTTGGGTGTAGTGGGCCGCTGCGGTGCCGGCGAGGGTGCCTTCTGCGGTGGAGAGGGCGGCGCCGCCGATGCCGGTGAGTTCGCCGGCTGCGAAGACGCCAGGGGTGCTCGTTTGCTGACCAGCGTCGACGGCTACGGCTGGGCCGCCGTCGGGGGCCGTGGTGATGGTGCAGCCGGCGGAGACCGCTAGCTCCAGGTTCGCGGTGAAGCCGAAGCCTACGCAGATCGCGTCGACGTCCACCCGGCGTTCGGTGCCGCGGATCGGGCGCCAATCGCTGCTGAGGCGGGCGATCGTCGCGGAGTCAACGCGGTTCGTGCCGTGGGCGGCGATCACCGTCCAGCCGTGGCGGAGCGGAATCCGGTGACGGGCGAGCAGGGCGCCGTACCCGACGGCCTCGCGAAGCTTGCTGCGGGCAACCAATGGGTCGGTGGACCAGCCCTTGCGGACCGTCGTCAGCGTGTTGGCTTCGAGGAGCTCGACGACGTGGGCACCGACGCCGATCAAGGACTCGGCGACCGGCAGCAGGAATGGACCTGTGCCGGCGACCAGGACGCGACGGCCGACGGCGATCCGCTGTCCCTTCGCCAGGGCTTGGGCGGCGCCGGCCGTGTACACGCCCGGTAGATCCCAGCCGGGGAAGGGCAGCACGCGATCGAAGGCACCGGCTGCCAGCACGACGGACTTGGCGTCGATGGGGAACGGCTGCCGGCCGCTCGCGTCGGCCGGTCCGGTCTGTGCCCAGAGTCGGAGACCTTCCACCGCCCATACCGAAGTCTCCGGAAGGTAGGTGATCCGTGGATGTCCCTGCAGCCTGTCCCGCTGGCGCGCGAACGCCTTCCATTCGTGCTGCAGGCGATCCGGTCGCTGCGCTGCGAACTCGGCCGGGAGCTGCCGGTTGTACTGTCCGCCGACGGCTCGCCCGCTGTCGACCAGCAACACCTCAGCCCCGGCATCCCCCGCCGCAAGCGCAGCCGCGACCCCAGCCGGCCCCGCCCCCACCACCACAACCTCAGCCACCCGGGCCACACCACCACCAGAACCCACCACCCCCGAAGACGCGGCACCCGAAGGCCTTGTGCCGGAAGGCGGTGTGTTCGAGGGCGCCGTTCCCGATGGTGTTGTCGCTGGAAGTGCTGCGCCTTGTTGGGTGGTGATGGTGTCGCCGGGGGCGACTGTGCGTTGGCAGGCTCGGATGTCGGGGAGGCCGTTGATGGTGATCAGGCAGTCTTGGCAGGCGCCGATTCCGCAGAAGATTCCTCGAGGGCGGTCGTGGAGGCGGGTGGTTCGCCAGGTGTCCTGGCCGTTGGCGAGGAGTACGGCGGCGACCGTTTGGCCGGCGCGCGCCTCGACCGGCTTGCCGTCGATGGTGACGTCCAGTGCCGGTGGGGTGCCGACCTCGGCCGGGTCGCCGGATTGTGGGCGCAGGTAGGCGGTCATGACGCACCGACGCGACGGACTGAGGAAGGCTTGCGGTCGGCTCCGGGTGGGGTGCGGTGGAGGTGTGGCGGAGCGGATGAAGGCGGGACGGTGCCGCGCGCACCGTCGCACCGCGCACCGTCGCACCGCGCACCGTCGTACCGCGCACCGTCGTACCGCGCACCGTCGTAGCGCGGGCTCGGCTTGATCGTGGTCATGCGGCGATCACCGCCGGGCGGTCGACGCGGAACGGGGACGGGTCGAGGTGGGGGGCCAGGCCGAGGAACTGTTCGGTGACGAGGCGGCCGGTGGCGGGGGCGAGTCCGATGCCGGCGCCCTCGTGGCCGGTCGCGTGCCACAGGCCGTGGACGCGGGGGTCGGGGCCGATGACCGGCAGGTGATCCGGAGCGTACGGCCGGAAGCCGCCGTACGTCCGCATCACCGGGACGTCGCCGAGGAACGGGAACAGTCGCATCGCCTTGCGCGCAAGCTCTCGCAGCACCAGCACCCGGATCGCGTCGTCGAATCCGATCCGCTCGCGGCTCGACCCGATCAGCACGGTGCCGGCTCGCGTCGACTCGACCACGGTGGAGGTCTGCAGCTCGGCGTCGCCGCTGCCGACCGCGCCGACGTAGTCCGCGTCGTACACCTTGTGGCGCACGCACTCCGGGAGCGGTGCCGTCACGAGGATCATCCCGCGCCGCGGCAGCACCTCGATCGGCGTGCCGGCCGCCGCGGCGAACGCACCGGCCCACGGCCCGCACGCGTTGAGCACCGCACCGCAGGCGATGTCGCCGTCGGACGTGTCGACGCCGACGACCCGGCCTCGTGACTGCCGGATCCCGAGCGCGGTGACCCCCGATCTGACCTCGCCGCCGCGCTCGCGAACCGTTGCCAGTAACGCCGTCGCCGCCAGCACCGGCTGCACCTGGGCGTCGTCCGGATAGTGCACACCGACGGTGACCCGCGGCGTGATCAGCGGCTCGAGCTCGAAGACCTCCGCGGGCGTGATCACCTGCGCGGCGACCCCGGCCTCACGCTGCTTCGCCGCGAACGCGGTCAGCGGCTCCGGGTCTCCGGTCGCCACCACGACGCCGCCCTTCGCCTCCCACTCCACGTCGGCGACCCGCTCGAGCAGCCGCGCGCGGACCACGTCCCACTCGGCGCGTGACGCGACGGCGAGCTCCAGCTCCGGCCCCGGCTCCTTGTCCGAGACCAGCACGTTGCCCTCACCGGACGCCGTAGTCCCGGCCGCGGGGCCGTCGCGGTCGATGACCAGGACCCGCACCCCGGCCGCCGACAACGCCTCCGCGCACGCCGCCCCGACCATGCCCGCGCCGACCACCACCACATCGGGTGTCGCGGACCGGTGCATGACGGACCTCCTCGGCAGGCGTTCGCTAAAATGAACGATACCGAGACTACGCGCGCCTCCGTCGACCGGTCAATGCACCCAACCGGACCTCTCCCGGACCTTTCCCGGAACCCAGCCGGCAACTAGACCGGCAGATGCGGTCCGCCGGCCGCCGTCGGGTACACGTCCGGCGGGTACTCGAGCAGCAGCACCGACCGCACCGGCCCGTCCACCGCCTCGTACGAGTGCGGCCCGGCGGCCCGGAACGCCAGGTAGTCGCCCGGCCCCAGGTCCGCGCTCTGCCCGTGAGCATTGATTCGTAAGCATCCCGTCAGGACGATGTGATGCTCGGTCCCCGGATGCCCGTCGGAGTGCTGGACCGCGTCCGGCCGGATCTCCTGGTTGTAGATCTCGAACAGCCCGCCCGGGTGCTCGAGCCGCCGCAGCATCCGCAGGTCGATCGCGTCGCCGGACAGGACGTCGACGTCGGCGGACCGCACGAGCACCACGTCGGAGGCCGGCGAGTCGGCCAGCAGGGCCGAGACCGGAACACCGAGAGCGTTCGACAAACTGAACACTGTCTCGATCGTCGGGTTGCCCGCCCCGGACTCCAGTTGCGACAACGTACCTTTCGCGATCCCGGACCGCCGGGCGAGTTCGGACAGCGAGATGCCTTGCTCGTCCCGCCGCGCCCGCAGGTTCGTCCCGAGCAGCTTTCCCGCACCCATCGCCGTCACAGCCCGGAGCATGCCACATCCGGCGGCAACCGCGGATCCGTCGCGCTACCAGGAGCCGGGCCGGGAACCGTCACGGAATGATCCGGCGCCGCCGCAAATCCGCGAAGATGCCGTAGAACATCTGCTCGGTGTCGACGTACTCGTGGAACCCGGCCCGCCGCGACTTCGACGCGTCGGCGAAGAAGTCGTAGTCCCAGCCGAACACGAAGTCGGCGAACGGCCAGGACGACACCTCGGCGAACGACGTGGCCTCCAGCCCGTGGGCGGCCTGCAGCTGTTTCCAGGCCGGTTCCTTGTCCGCCATCACGTCCTGCAGGGACAGTTGCAGCGGCGGCGCGACCTCGAGCCCGAACCACGCGCCGAGTTTGGGCCACAGCTCGCTCCAGCGGAACAGGTCGCCGTTCGTGATGTTGAACGCCTGATTCGCCGCGGCCGGCGCGGTCGCCGCCCAGACCGTTGCCTTGGCCAACAATCCGGCGTCGGTCAGCTCCAGCAGCGAGTGGTACGCGCCCGGCTTGCCCGGGAACCGCAGCGGTACGCCGAGTTCCTTGGACAGCGACGCGTACACGGCGATCGCGACCGCGAGGTTCATCGGATTGCCGAGCGCGGACCCGCCCACCACGGACGGGCGCAGCGCCGACCAGGTCCACGCCTTGCCCTGCTGGCGTTCCTCGAGGAAGCGCTGCTGGTCGACGTTGAACTCCGGCGGCAGGTGCGGCGGGTCGTCCTCCCGCGCCGGCGTCTTGAACGGCCCGAGATGCGCGCCGTACACCTTGTAGCCCTGCATCAGGCTGACGTGCTGTAGTTGTCGGGCGACCGGTTCGATCGCGTCGACGACGTTCACCAGCATCGCGAGGTTCGGGGGCACGAGCTCCGCCCAGGTCGGGCGGTCCTGGTACGCGACGTAGAACACGTGCGTCACGTCGGTCAGCCCGGACAGCTTGTCCCGGGTGTCGTCCGGGTCCAGCAGGTCGACGGCGACGTGCCGCACCCGGCCGGGTACGTCGATACCGCCGCGGCGCGACAGCCCGATCACCCGCCACTCGGCCAGCGACGCCAGATGCTCGACCAGATTCGTCCCGATGACTCCTCGGGCACCCACCACCAACGCGACGTTCTCCATACCGAACAGCCTTGCCGACCTGCGCGGATAAATCCAAGGCATAGTTTTCACCGAACCCATAAACTGAAGACATGGCAACGCTCCGGCAGCTCGAATACCTCGTCACCGTGGTCGATCAGGGCTCGTTCACCAAGGCCGCCGAGCTGCTGCACGTCACCCAGCCCGCCCTCTCCCACCAGATCCGCACCCTCGAGCGCTCCGCCGGCGGACCGTTACTGGAGCGGCTCCCCCGCAGCATCCGTCTGACCCCGACCGGGCGCGCGATGCTTCCGCACGCCCGCGCGACCCTGGCCGACGCGGAGCGGGCGCGCTGCGCCGCGCGGCAGGCCGCCGGACTCGAGGTCGGCGAACTGCAGATCGCGACGCTCTACTCGATCACGCTCGGCGTGCTGCCGGCCGCGCTCCGAGCCTGGCGGCAGACCCGCCCGAACGTCGGCATCCGCCTGTTCGAGCACCGCCATACCGACGAGCTCGTCGACGCGATGCACTCCGGGCAGGCCGACCTCGCCGTCGGCCCCGAACCGGCGGACTGGCCAGGTGTCACCCGCGTCCTCGGCACCGAGGAACTCGTCGTCGTGGTGGCCGCCGACGATCCCGTCGCGTCCAGCGACACCGTCAAGCTGCACGACCTGGCCGACCGCGCCTGGGTCCACTACGCACCGGGGCACGGCCTCGCGGACGTGCTCGACAACGTCTGCGCACAGGCGGGCTTCGAGCCGCGCATCGCCGTACGCACCGAGCAGACCGCTGCCGCGCCCGCGCTGGCCGCGGCCGGCCTGGGCCCCGCCCTCGTTCCGGACAACATCCTCCCGAAGGACTTCGACGGTCGCGTGCTGCACCTGGAGCCCGCCGTACGCCGGACGCTGACGGCGTACACCCGCGGCGAACCGGATCCGCTCGCGGCCGCGTTCGTCGACGTGCTGTTTCGATCGGCCGGGCTGCGGGCACGCGAAGGTGATGCCTGACGAAGAGTCGGACGCGACAGTCCTCTTGGCCGGTACGGCGAATCTCGCGATCGCGATCGCGAAGATCGTCGCCGGCCTGCTCTCGGGATCCACGGCCCTGCTCGCCGAGGCGGCGCACTCCGTCGCCGACACGCTGAACCAGGTGTTCCTGCTGACCGCGCTGCACCGCAGCCGCAAGCCCGCCGACGCGCGCCATCCCTTCGGTTACGGGATGGAGCGGTACTTCTGGGCGCTCCTCGCCGCCGTCGGCATCCTGGTGCTCGGCGCCGGCTTCTCGATCACCGAGGGGCTGCGGTCGATCCTCGCGCCCGAGCCGATCGCCGCGCTCGCGGTCATCTATCCGGTGCTCGGGATCTCGTTCGTGTTCGAAGGCGCTTCCTGGCTGCGCGCGATGCTCCAGCTCCGGCAGGAGGCGCGGGCGGCCGGTGTACCGCTGCTGCACCAGCTCCGTGCTGCCGAGCCCGCGGTCAAGACCGTGGCGCTCGAGGACTCCGCCGCGCTGGTCGGCCTGCTGATCGCCGCGATCGGGGTGACGCTGGCGGTCGTCACCGGCGAGCATCTCTGGGACGGCGCCGCGTCGATCGCGATCGGGCTGCTGCTGATCGTCGTCGCGTTCGTCCTCGGTCGCGACAACAAGGCGATGCTGATCGGGCGTGCGCTGCCGACCGACACCCAGCGCGAGATCCGCGCGATCATCGCGGGCGAGCCCGGGATCGACGAAGTGCCCGAGCTGCTCAGCCTGCGGCTGGCGCCGGAGCAGGTGCTGGTGGTCGCGACCGTCGACCTGGACGATTCCGAGACCACCGGGGCCGCCGTCGAGCAGCTCGCGGAACGGATCGACAAGAAGGTCCGCGACGCGTTCCCGATGGTGCGGCACCTCTACCTCGACCCGACCCCGGCGGACGCCCGTCAGCGTTTGTCGTGACCCGAGTTCGCGATGATCGCGGCGGTCGGGGGCAGGACGGCGGCGACCGCGCTCATCCCGATCGCCACCGGGATCGAGAACAGCCGCACCACGAACCAGGCCAGGATGATCAGCGTCAGGCAGCTGCCCATCAGCAGGACGTACAGCTTGCGGTTGTCGTAGCGGCGAGCCATGTCACACCGTCAGCGGGAGTTTCCCCAGCGCCTCGACCAGCGGGGAGAGCTCGGGTAGCTCAGAGGCCTGCTGCAGCGCCGACGTCAGGACGGCGTCATGGGTGGGCTGGGCCTGGTCCAGCAGGTCGCGGCCGGCCTCGGTGACCTCGGTGTAGATGCCACGGCGGTCGGTCGGGCACAGGTAGCGCTGCAGGAGCTTGCGGTCCTCCAACCGGTTCACCAGCCGGGTTGTGGCGGACTGACTCAGCACGACGGCGTTCGACAGCTGGTTCATGCGCAGGTAGTAGTCGTCCTGCCGCGCCAGCACATCCAGCACGCTGTACTCACTCACCGACAGCCCGTGCTGCTTCTGCAGCGCGCGCTCCAGCTCGTCCTCGATCCGGGCATGCAGCGCCGCCAGGGTCCGCCACCCCTGCGCCCGCGCCTCCGCGGCGTCATCCGGTAGTCCCACGACAACCTCCACTTGAACTTCGTTCTTGCATGCGCAATCATAGCGCTTGTGCAATAGCCCGCGTGTGCAACTATCGCGCACGCCGGTAACAGTCATAAGACTACATTCGAGGGAGAGAAGAACCCATGCCCGCGGCCTTGCTCGCGCTCGCCATCGGCGCCTTCGGGATCGGGACGACCGAGTTCGTCATCATGGGGCTGCTGCCCGAGGTCGCCACCGACTTCGGCGTCAGCATCCCGTCCGCCGGACTGCTCATCTCCGGCTACGCGCTGGGCGTCGTGGTCGGCGCCCCGCTGCTCACCGCGATCGGCTCCAAGGTCTCCCGCAAGACCGTGCTGATCGCGCTGATGGGCGTCTTCATCGCCGGAAACCTGCTGTCCGCGCTCGCCCCGTCGTACGGCGTCCTGATGACCGGCCGGATCGTGGCGGCGCTGTCACACGGAGCGTTCTTCGGCGTCGGCTCCGTGGTCGCTGCGTCGCTCGTCCCGAAGGCGAAGCAGGCAAGTGCGATCGCCCTGATGTTCACCGGGCTGACCGTGGCCAACGTGCTCGGCGTGCCGGGCGGGACGGCGCTGGGGCAGCAGTTCGGGTGGCGGTCGACGTTCTGGGCCGTGACTGCGCTCGGGGTGATCGGACTGCTCGGCATTGTCGTCCTGGTGCCGCGGCAGGACACAGCGGAAGGTCCGGGGCTGCGTAGCGAGCTGGCCGTGTTCAAGAGCCTGCAGGTGTGGCTGGCACTGGCCATGACCGCACTGGGCTTCGCCGGGGTGTTCGCGTCGTTCACCTACATCGCACCGATGATGACCGAGGTCGCGGGCTTCTCTGCCGGTGCTGTGACCTGGCTGCTGGTGCTGTTCGGCGGTGGGCTCGTCGTCGGCAACCTGCTGGGAGGTAAGGCAGCGGACCGGTCGCTGATGCCGAGTCTGTACCTCATCCTGACGCTACTGGCCACCGTACTGGTCGTCTTCGTCTTCACTGCGCACGCCAAGCTCCCTTCTGCCGTGACGATCGCGCTCTTCGGCGCTGCCGGCTTCGCCACTGTCGCACCGCTGCAAAAGCGCGTCATGGACAAGGCAACGGGTGCTCCGGCGCTGGCCTCCGCGGCCAACATCGCTGCGTTCAACCTCGGCAACGCCGCCGGCGCTTACCTCGGCGGACTCACCATCGAGCACGGACTCGGCTACACGGCGCCCAACTGGGTCGGCGCCGCGCTGGCCGTCACCGGTCTGCTCGTCGCACTCATCTCGGGCCTGCTCGACCGCACCCGGGTCTCCGCACCAGCCCTTGAAGGAAGCCACTGATGATCCCCACCGTGAAGCTCAACAACGGCGTCGAGATGCCCCAGCTCGGGTACGGCGTCTTCCAGGTCCCGAACGACGAAACAGCAACCGCCGTGACGCACGCGCTCGACGCCGGGTACCGCAGCATCGACACCGCGGCGGCGTACCAGAACGAGGCGGGTGTCGGTCAGGCGATCAGTGCGTCCGGGATCGACCGCGGCGACCTGTTCATCACCACCAAGCTGTGGAATGCGGACCAGGGCTACGACTCGACGCTGAAGGCGTTCGACCAGAGCCTGTCGCTGCTCGGCCTGGAGTACCTGGACCTGTACCTCATCCACTGGCCCACGCCGGCCCGTGACCTGTACGCCGACACCTGGCGCGCGCTGGAGAAGCTGTACGCCGACGGCCGCGTCCGCGCGATCGGCGTCTCCAACTTTCAGCCTGACCACCTGGACCGGCTGGCTGGGATCACACCGGCGGTGAATCAGGTCGAGTTGCACCCGTACCTGCAGCAGACCGACGTACGCGCCTACGGCCGGGACTTCGGCATCCGCACCGAGGCCTGGAGTCCACTGGCCAAGGGCGGCAGCTTGCTGTCGGAGCCGGTCATCAAAACGCTGGCCAAGCAGTACGAGCGCACACCGGCGCAGATCGTGCTTCGCTGGCACCTGCAGCTCGGCAACATCGTCATCCCGAAGTCGGTCACCCCGTCCCGCATCCGCGAGAACCTGAACGTCTTCGACTTCGCGCTCACCGACGAGGACCTGGCCGCGATCGGCACACTGGACCGCAACGAACGCACCGGGCCCGACCCCGACACCTTCAACGTGGCCTGACGACAGTCCCGGTCAGGTCTTGGGGATGGCGACAACCACAGCGTTGCTGAGGTACGACGTGCCGTCCCAGTCCTCGCAGGTGACCAGGACGAGGCGGCCGGGGACCGATTGGTCGAAGACCTTGGACGCCGCCTTCGCGAGGGCTCGCTTGCGGTAGACCGTGACCGTCGTGACCACATAACTGATCGCGCCGCGCCGGGTCGTCACCGAGACCGTGTCACCCGCGGTCAGGCGGTCGAGATCGTCGAACGCGCCACCGCCGGTATGCACGGTGTGGCCGGTGATGATCGCCGAGCCCTTGGCGGCGCCCGGTCTGGCTCCGTCGGACCACCAGCCGACGAGCAGAGGATTCGACGGCGGTACGAGCGTGCCACCGCGCGCCCGGATGCTCAGCACCCGCGCCGAGACTCCCAGCCGCGGCACGGAGACCCTGATCGGATCGCCGGGCTGGGGCCGCGCCGTACTGCGGACCTCCGGGGGCGGCGCACTCTGCCGCGGAGTCTTCGACGGCGCGGTGGCGCTTCTGCTCGGCGACCTGCCGGTCGGGCCGCTCGACGTGGACGTCGTACCGGGGCCTGCCTGTGGACGGCTCGTGTCGTCCTTGGGCCTGAACTGGAGGTACGCACCGGTCACCAGGAGTGCGACACCGGCCGTCCAGGCGGCGACTGCCCACCACGAGGGGCGCGCCCGGCCGGGACGGCGACGTTTCGGCGATGCGTCAGGCAAGTGGTCCCTGGTCCTCAGGCTGGCCGGGTATCGCGGGTGCTCCCTCGACGTTCGCGATTGTCGCTACGCGGACCGCCGGGCGCAAGTCCGGCTCCGCGCACCTCGTCACGCGCCACTGATACAGCGTTCTCGCTCCTGACACACCGTATTAGCTATGCTCCGGCGGGTGGCGCGCGAAGCGGATCGGAAGACGGTGCTGGGATCGGTCTGGCTGCGGGAGGAGCCGTCGCCGACCAAGGCGCCGCTGAGCCGGGAGGACATCGTCCTGACCGCGATCAAGCTGCTCGACCGCGAAGGCCTGGACGCGTTCTCGATGCGGGTGATGGCGGCCGAGCTCGGCACCGCCGCGACCTCGGCGTTGTACTGGCGGATCGCCACCAAGAACGACCTGCTCGAGCTCGTGGTCGACGAGGTCTTCGCGCCCGCGCTCGAAGCGCGGGACGAGGGTGACTGGCGGGACCAGGTGACGAGCGTTGTCCGAGCGGCTTATCAGGCGTTGTCGGAACATCCGTGGGCGTGCCAACTGCTGGCCTCGCACGCCGGGCTCGGGCCGAACTATCAAGGGCTGACCGAGCGCCTGCACACGATCCTCAGGTCGGCGGGCTTCCGCGGCACGCACCTGGTCGCGGCGGTCTCGGCCGTCTTCCAGTACCTGATCGGCTCGGCCGTCACCGACGCCGCCTGGCTCTCGGTGGTACGGCGCAGTGGGCTGAACGGATCGCGCTGGGCGTCCGAATCGGCCGGCCGGATGGGAGTCGACGCGGAGCACCTCACGGCGTACCTGGACCGCGAGAGCCACGCCGGCCCGGAGGCGCGGTTCGCCTCCGGGCTGCGGGTGATCCTGGTCGGACTGCGGCCGCGGCAAATCTCCTAGAGATCGGCGAAGGCGGACGCGGGGTTCTCGAAGGCGTCGGCGACGAAGCGCAGGAACGCGGCCGCGGTACCGCCGTCGCAGACGCGGTGGTCGAACACGAGCGACAACTGCGTGAGCTTGCGGATCGCGAGCTCGCCGTCGACCACCCACGGCCGGTCGATGATCCGGCCGACGCCGAGGATCGCGACCTGCGGGTGGTTGATGATCGCGGCGCTGCCGTCGACACCGAAGCTGCCGTAGTTGTTCAGGGTGAACGTCCCGCAGGTCAGCTCCTGCTGGGTCAGCCGCCCGTCCCGCGCCGACTCGGTCAGGCGGCGGATCTCCGCATCCAGACCGCGCGTCGTCAGTGCGTGCGCACCCGCGACGGCCGGGACGACGAGGCCGCGGTCCGTCTGCGCGGCGAGGCCGAGGTTCACCCCGTCGTACTGCACGAGTTCCTCGCGCTCGGTGTCGACGTACCCGTTCAGCTCCGGGTACTTGAGCAGGCCGGCGACCACGAAGCGGGCCATCAGCGCGAGCAGCCCCGGGCCGGGGTCCGTTGCCGATCGCAACGATTCCCGGAGCTCGACCAGTGCGGTCGCGTCCACGTCGACCCAGGTGGTCGCCTCGGGAATCTCCGCCCGGCTCCGGCTCAGCGTCGCGACGACCGCCTTGCGGAAACCGCTCATCGGAACCCGCCGCAACTCCGGCAGCCCGGTCCGCGGAGCCACCGGCTCCGACACGGCCGGCCTCGGTGCGGCGACCGGCTCCTGGGTTGCCGCGACCCGTGCGGCGATCGCCTGCTCGACATCCCGCCGGACGATCAGACCGCCCTCGCCGGACCCGGTCAGCTCGCGAAGATCCACCTCCGCGTCCCGCGCCAACCGGCGCACCAGCGGGGAAACGACCAACGGAACCTTGTTTTCCGGAACGTTCCGCGCAGCCGGTGCAGTTCCGGAAACCCGCGGTTTCCGCCGCCGCCCGGACGTCGCGGCGTCCACCGTGCCGTAGCCGACCAGGACGTTGCCGGACCCGGCGCGCTCCTCCTGCCGGTACGCCGCGCCGTCCGGGTCGCCGACCGTGATGAGCGGTTTCCCGACCGGGACCGTGGTGCCGGGTTCGCCGTGCAGCTCCTCGATCACCCCGGCGTACGGCGACGGCAGCTCGACGATCGACTTCGCCGTCTCGACCTCCGCGATCGGGGTGTCGACGGCGACCACGTCACCGACCTTCACCAGCCAGCGCACGATCTCCGCCTCGGTCAGGCCCTCGCCGAGGTCGGGGAGCAGGAACGTGTTCACGAATCCTCCCACTGCAGGTCGTCGACCGCGTCGAGGATCCGGTCCACGCTCGGGAGCTGGTGCTTCTCCAGCTTCGGCGGCGGGAACGGGATGTCGAACGCGGTCACTCGCCGCACCGGCGCGGCCAGCGAGTGGAAGCACTTCTCGGTGACCCGGGCAACGATCTCCGACGACACACTCGCGAAGCCGCTCGCCTCGGCCACGACGACAGCCCGCCCGGTACGCCGGACCGCCGCGCACACCGTCTCGTCGTCGAACGGCGCCAGCGACCGCACGTCCACCACGGTCAGCTGCCGCCCCTCGGCCGCGGCGACCTCGGCGGCCTCCAGCGCGACCGGCACCGCGGGACCGTACGCGATCAGCGTCGCGTCCGCGCCCTCCCGCCGGACGACGGCCTTGCCGATCCCGGGCTGCGACTCGGTGAGGTCAACCTCCTCCTTGGCCCAGTAGAGCTTCTTCGGCTCCATGAACACGACCGGGTCCGGGAACTCGATTGCCTTCCGCAACAACGCGTACGCGTCCGCGACCGTTGCCGGGGTCACGACGGTCAGCCCCGGCGTGTGCGCGAAGTAGCTCTCCGACGAGTCGCTGTGGTGCTCGACCCCGCCGATGCCGCCGCCGTACGGGATCCGGATCACCATCGGCAGCGTGACCCGGCCGCGGGTCCGGTTCCGCATCTTGGCGACGTGCGACACGATCTGCTCGAACGCCGGGTACCCGAACGCGTCGAACTGCATCTCGACGACCGGGCGCAGGCCGTTCATCGCCATCCCGACCGCCATCCCGACGATGCCGGCCTCGGCCAGCGGGGTGTCGAAGCACCGCTGCTCACCGAACTCCGCGGACAGCCCGTCGGTGATCCGGAAGACGCCGCCGAGCGCGCCGACGTCCTCACCGAACATCACCACGGTCTCGTCGGCGGTCATCGCGTCGCGCAGGGCCTGGTTGAGCGCCTGCGCCATCGAGATCTTCGTGTGCGTCATCAGGCCTCCTCACGGGCGAGCTCGTCGCGGAGGAACGCGGCCTGCTCGCGCAACTGCTGCGTCTCCTCGGCGTACAGGTGGGCGAACAGATCGGCGGGGTCGACCGACGGCTCCGGCATCAGCCCGTCGCGCAACTGCGTGGCCACCTCGACCGCGCCCGCCTCGGCACGCTGCTTCACGTCGTCGTCCAGCCAGCCCTGCTGCTCGAGGTACGTCGTCAGCCGCTCGATCGGGTCGCGCTGCAGCCACGGGGCGACCTCCGCGTCCTCGCGGTACCGGGTCGCGTCGTCGGCGTTGGTGTGCGCCTGGACCCGGTAGGTGTGTGCCTCGATGAGCTGCGGCCCCTCGCCGGCGCGGGCCTTCTCCACGGCCTGTCCGAGGACGGCCAGCAGCCCGGCGAGATCGTTGCCGTCGGCCCGTTCGCCCGGGATGCCGTACCCGATGCCCTTGTGCGCGAGCGACGGCGCGGCGCTCTGCCGTGCGAGCGGGACGGAGATCGCGTACTCGTTGTTCTGGATGAAGAACACCACCGGCGCCTGGAACACCGCCGCGAAGTTCAGCGCCTCGTGGAAGTCGCCCTCACTCGTGCCGCCGTCGCCGACGAGCGCCATCACGACCGTGTCCTCGCCCTTCAGCCGGGCCGCGTGCGCGACCCCGACCGCGTGCGGGAGCTGGGTCGCGAGCGGCGTCGCCTGCGGCGCGACTTTGTGCTCGTACGGGTCGTAGCCCGAGTGCCAGTCGCCGCGGAGCAGCGTCAGCGTCTCGATCGGGTCGACGCCCCGGCTCATGATCGACACCGAGTCGCGGTACGTCGGGAACAGCCAGTCCCCCTCGCGCAGCACCATCGTGGCGGCGAGCTGACAAGCCTCCTGGCCGAACGACGACGGGTAGACCGCGAGCCGGCCCTGGCGGACGAGCGCACTGGCCTGGTCGTTGAACCGGCGGCCCTTGATCAACTGTGTGTAGCCGTCGAGCAGCGCCTCTTTGGAGGGCAGCCCGTACGACGGGTGGTCGTGCGGTACGCCGTACTGATCGATCAGACAGACGGGTTCCGCGGAGGGGAGCAAACGCTCCTCGACGGTGGTCATGAACCCTCCAGCGCAGGGAGACGGACGGTAGCCACATCGTCGTCCCTCCTGGCCAAGTTGAGCCATAGCTGGGAGAATCGCGAGACGTTTGGTGCGCGAAGGCAGATTGGGGCCACAAAATGTCCGACGAGGTGATGGTCCACCGGGCCGGTCCTGGACAGATTGTCGTCGCCCCGGCGCTCGACGAGATCGATCGGCAGATCATCGAGGCCCTCGGACGCGACGGACGGCTCTCGATCCGGGCTCTTGCCGACGAGGTGCACATCTCCCGCGCGAACGCGTACGCCCGTGTCGAGCGGCTCACGAACACCGGCGTGATCACCGGTTTCACGGTCACCGTCGACCCGCTCAGACTCGGCCTCGCCACGTCGGCGTACGTCACTCTGAGTCTCCGTCAGAGCTCTTGGCGGACGCTGCGCAAACAGCTCCAGGCGATCCCGGAGATCAAGCACATGGCCCTGGTCGGCGGCGACTTCGACGCGATCCTGCTGGTCCGCGCGGCCGACAACGAAGGCCTCCGCCGCCTGGTCCTCGAGAAACTCCAGGCGATCCCCGAAGTCCTCGCCACCCGCACCGCTCTGATCTTCGAGGACGTCGGAACGCTCTAGCAGCCGCAGGATCTCCGGAGGATCAGCTCTGTCGCGACGGTGAGGGCGTCCACCGATTCCTCGCCCTCGATCAGCCGGCGGACGGCCTCACGGGCGAGTTGTTCGACGGGCTGGCGTACGACGGTCAGCGGCGGCCAGGTGTACTCGGTCTCGGGGGTCCCGTCGAACGCCGCCACCGCAACGTCGCCGGGCACGTCGACGCCCGCCTCATGGAGCGCCCGCAGTACGCCGATGGCCTGCAGGTCGGAGCTGGCGAAGATCGCCGTGGGCTGCGATTCCAGCAGCGTCTGCGCGGCCCGGTAGCCGCCCTCGCGGGAGAACGTGGCGCGCGCGATCGGTCCCTCGGCGAGCCCGGCGGCTTCGAGCGCGTCGCGCCAGCCCAGCTCGCGCTCGGGATGGCCGGCGCCGCCGATCACCAGGCCGATCCTGCGATGACCGTGGGAGATCAGGTGCTCGACACCGAGCCGCGCGCCCTCGCGGTACGCCGGGCGCACCGAACTGACCGTCGGCAGCACCCGGTTGATCGCGATCACCGGGACCTCGACGTCGTCCAGCGACGGATCCGCGGTCGGCGCGACCAGCAGCAACCCGCTGACCTGGCGGGTCAGCAGCTCCGCGATCTTCGCCCGCTCGGTCAGCGGATCGCCGTCGGCGCTGGTCTGCAGGACGACGTACCCGCGGGCCGCCGCCTCCCGGTCGATCGCCTTCGCGAGCTCGGCGAACAACGGATTGCCGCCGTCCGGCGTGATCAGGCCGAACGTCCGCGTCGTCCCCATCCGCAGCGCCCGAGCGGTCGCGTTCGGCCGGTACCCGAGCGCGCGGATCGCGTCGAGCACCCGCGCACGGGTCTCCGGCGCGACCTTCCGCGGGCCCTCGTTCACGACGTAGCTGACGACGGCCGTGCTGACCCTGGCGTACTCCGCCACGTCGTTGCGCGTCACCGGGTCCTTGGGCATGAAGCGATGGTACGACGGTTGACCGCCACGGAAAGCGATTGCTAGCGTCAGCGTCTACACGAGTAGAAGGAGTCCACCGTGGCCAGACGGTATGCAGTCGCCGGGACCGGTTCGCGCGCGCAGTCGTACATCCGCGCGATCCTCCAGGACCACCCCGAGGAGGCGGAGCTGGTCGCCCTGCTCGACCCGAACCCGGGCCGGCTGGCGTTCCACCAGCGCTTCGTCGCGGAGCTCGGCGGCAGCGAGCTCCCGCAGTACGGCGCCGACGACCTGGAGCAGATGGTCAAGGAGCAGTCCGTCGACCGCGTGGTGGTGACGAGTCCCGACTACACGCACGCCGCGGTCGTGTCGCGGCTGCTGCGCGCCGGCGCCGACGTGATCGTCGAGAAGCCGCTGACCATCGACGCCGACGGCACCCGGCAGATCGTCGACGCGATGAACGAGTCCGGCAAATCCGTGGTCGTCACGTTCAACTACCGGTACTCGCCGCGGAACAGCGCGCTGCGGCAGCTGATCCAGGACGGCGAGATCGGTGAGGTGACGAGCGTCGAGTTCCAGTGGGTGCTCGATACCCGGCACGGCGCGGACTACTTCCGGCGCTGGCACCGCGAGAAGAAGAACTCCGGCGGTCTGCTGATCCACAAGGCGTCCCACCACTTCGACCTGGTGAACTGGTGGATCGCCTCGTCGCCGAAGCGCGTGTTCGCGTCCGGCGGGCTGGCCTTCTACGGCTCCGACAACGCAGCGGCTCGCGGGCTCGGCGAGCGTCCGGAGCGCGGCACGATCGATGGCTCGGCCAACGACCCGTGGCTGCTCGACCTGCGCACCGACGACACGAACCGGCAGTTGTACTACGAGGCGGAGAAGTACGACGGGTATCTGCGCGACCAGGACGTGTTCGGTCCGGGCATCACGATCGAGGACAACATGTCGGTGATCGCGGAGTACGCGAACGGCGCGCGGCTGAGCTACTCGCTGAACGCGCACTCGCCGTGGGAGGGATACCGGGTGTCGGTGAACGGCACGCTGGGGCGCGCGGAGCTGGAGGTCGTGGAGCGGGCCGCGGTCGTCGACGACCAGATCGACCCGAGCTACCCCTCCGGTCGCGTGATCGCCGGTGAGGTGCGGACGAACGGTGAGCGGCTGGTACTGCAGAAGCACTGGGCTACCGCGGTCGAGGTCGAGATCCCCCGTGGTGAAGGCGGCCACGGGGGCGGCGACAAGCTGATCTACAGCGACCTCTTCGTTGGCCCGGGCAACGATCCGCTGGGGCGCGCTGCCGACGTCCACGACGGTGTGCGCGCAGTCGCGGTCGGGATCGCCGCCAACCAGTCACTGACCTCCGGCCAGCCGGTCGTCGTCGCCGACCTGAACCTCGGCGGCTGGTCCTCCTAGGTCCAGCGCCAACTGCGCTACCGGCCGGGACGGTGCGTCCCGAAGGTCCACTCGTAGCCTGCGGGGTCGGCGACGCGGAAGCGGTAGTTGCCCCACTCGGTCAGCTCGGGCTTCCACACCACGTCCGCCCCGGCAGCGGTCGCCTGCGCGAACATCGCATCAACCTCGGCCGGGGTGTCGAACGCGACGTACATCCCGTGGCCGACGGTCTCGCCCTTGCGCGTCGGCCGGTCGTACCCCTGCTCGTCGGTGAAGAGCGTGAACGCGACACCGCCGTACCGCATCTCGGCGTGCATGATCCCGCCCTTGCCGTCCGGGACCTCCATCGAGGTCTCGAAGCCGAACGCCTTCTCCAGCCAGCGGAGTGCGGCGACGGCGTCGCGGTAACCGAAGTACGCGTGGAAGGTTGCTGTGGTGGTCATACGCCCAGCATCCGCCGGGTAGCGGCCGGGAGGTGGCCGCTACCCGAGGTCAGGCAGCTTGCCGTCGGGCTGCCCGTTGACGGCGGAACCAGATCGCCAGCGCGATGCACGGGACGAGCAGCCCGCCGATCCCCAGCACCAGGAAGTCCCACTCGGCTCCGATCCGGTCGACCAGCCAGCCGAAGTTCTGGCCGAAGAAGCCGGTGACGAAGGTCAGCGGCAGGAAGACCGTGGCCAAGATGGTCAGCTGCTCGATCGTCGCGTTCTGCCGGACGCTGACCTTGGTCTGCTCGACGCCGATCACCGCCATGTTCGCCTCCAGGACCGTGGCCAGCAGGTCACGCTGGGCGGCGACCTCCTCGTTCACCAGTACCAGGTGGTCGTGCACGTCCCGGAAATACGGCAGGAGCGGGGTGGAGCGGGCGTCGCGCTCCAGCGTGGCGAGCACCGCGATCAGCGGGTGCACGGCGCGGTAGAAGTCGGTCACCTCGCGGCGCAGGAAGTAGATCCGCTCCGTGGGCGCGACGGAACCCGCGAACACGGTCCGCTCGACCTCCTCGATGTCGCGCTCCAGCTCCGCGACCACCGGACCGTACCCGTCGACGACCTGGTCGAGGATCGCCCAGAGCACCGAACTGGTGCCGCACTCCAGCAGTTCGGGCCGTTGCTCGAGGCGGATCCGCGCGCCGTGCAGGTCGCTGGCCACGCCCTGGCGGACCGTGATCACGAACGACGGCCCGACGAAGACGCTGACCTCGCCGAAGTCGACCTCCTCGCGCTCGTCGTCGTACCGGGCGGTGCGCAGGATGACGAGCCGGATGTCGCCCTCGTACGGCTCGACCTTGGGGCGGAGATGGAACGTTTGCGCATCCTCGACGGCCAGCTCGTGCAGGCCGAAACTGTCCCGGACCTCGGTCAGTTCCTCGGTGCTGGGCTCGTGCATGCCCAGCCAGACGAAGCCGCCGGCCCGGCAGGCCGCGGCGGCGTCCGCGACCGACATCGCCTCGACGTGCTGGCGGCGTCCGTCCCGGTAGTAAGCGCAGTCGATGATCATGATGGCCTCCTGTCCCGATGGTCGCCGCTCGGGACGCCGGGGCAACAGGGTCCGGGCGGAACTTCGGGTTCCGTTCAGATGCTGGTCGGGTTCCTGGCACCGGTCGCGGCCGTCGACAAGGATGAGGCCATGGGACTACCAGTCGTGCTGATGCCAGGACCGATGAACGACGCCGTCGCCGCCGGGTTGGAGGGTCAGTGCGAGCTGATCCGGCTGTGGGAGGAGAGCGACCCGGACGCCGTCATCGCGGCCCGCCGGGACGAGATCGTCGCCGTCGCCACCGGCGGTACGGCGATCGACGGGCCGTGGCTCGACCGGCTTCCGGCCGTACGACTGGTGGCGAGCTTCGGCGTCGGGTACGACCGGATCGACGCCGCGGCGGCCGCCGAGCGCGGCGTCGTCGTCACGAACACGCCGGGCGTCCTGGACGACGAGGTCGCCGACACCGCCCTCGGGCTGCTGCTGATGACGGTGCGCGAGCTCGGGCAGGCCGAGCGGTACCTGCGCGACGGCCGGTGGGCCGACGGCCGTCCGTACCCGTTGACCCGCGCAACGATGCACGGCCGCCGGATGGGCATCCTCGGCCTCGGCCGGATCGGGCAGGCGATCGCCGACCGCGTCCAGCCGTTCGGCATCACCGTTGCCTACCACAACCGCAACGCCAAGGACGTCCCGTACGAGTACTACCCGTCGCTCGTCGAGATGGCCGCCGCCGTCGACGTCCTGATGATCGTCATCCCCGGCGGCGAGAGCACCCGCCACCTGGTGAATGCCGACGTACTCGAGGCGCTCGGGCCCGAAGGCATCGTGATCAACGTCGCCCGCGGCACCGTGGTCGACGAGCAGGCGCTCGTCGACGCCCTCCGCACCAACACCATCCACGCCGCCGGCCTGGACGTCTTCGAACACGAGCCCAAGGTCCACCCCGACCTCCTCACGCTCCCGAACGCAGTCCTCCTCCCCCACGTAGGCTCCGCGACCATCCCCACCCGGAACGCAATGGCCGACCTGGTCGTACAAAACCTCCTCACCTACTTCTCCAAGGGCACCCCACTGACCCCCGTCCCCGAATCCGCAAACCTCTGAATCAGGACCGGCCGTTGGTGGTCGCTGCTCTCGCCAGGAAAGTCACGCGCCAAGCGTCCCCCGTCCGGCTTAGGGTGCATGGGTGTCTGGTCATGGTCAGGTGTTGCCGCGGTCTTCGCCGCGGGGGTCGGGGATGTCGGCTCGCGCGGTGGGTCTGCTGCTGGATCGGCTTGAGGAGCGGGGCGTTGAGTGCCACTCGCTCATGGTCGTCCACCGCGGGCACGTCGTCGCCGAGGGCTGGTGGGCGCCGTACTCCGCCGAGCGCCCGCAACTGCTCTACTCGCTGACCAAGTCGTTCACGTCCGTCGCCGTGGGACTCGCGATCAGCGACGGACTGCTGTCGCTGGACGATCGGGTGGTCGACGTACTGCCCGACCGTGTTCCGGACGGTATCTCGGAGCGGGCGCGCCGCATCACGGTCCACCATCTGCTGTCGATGACAGTCGGGAACCGTGAGGACAGCCTGACCGAGGCGTGGCAGCTGGAGCCGGACGATCTGGTGAAGGGGTTCCTCAGGACACCGTTCCCGGACCCCGAGGGCACCCGGCACGTGTACGACAACTCGACCACGTACGTCCTCGCGCGAATGGTCGAGAGGGTCACGGGCCGCGACCTCCCGGGGCTGCTCGACGAGCGGCTGTTCAGGCCGATGGGGATCGACCACGCCGAATGGGACCGGGTGGCGAGCGGCGCCGCGTTCGGGTTCCACGGGCTGCACCTCACGACCGAAGCCGTCGCCGCGTTCGGCGAACTGCTGCTGCGCGGCGGCCGCTGGGGTGACCGTCAGCTCGTCCCGCGCGACTGGGTGGACCTCGCGACCAGCCGGCAGATCGAGACCCTGCCGCTCCCGAACTGGTCGCAGAACCCCGATTTCCTCCGCGGGTACGGCTACCAGTTCTGGATCTCGCGCCACGGCTACCACGGTCACGGCTCCTACGGCCAGTACTGCGTGGTGGTCCCGGAACACGATCTGGTGATCGCCGCGACCGGCGCCGTCGACCCCACCGACGCGCTGCCGGGCCTGTTCTGGGAGTGCCTGTTCCCGGGCCTCGACGATCCGGGAACCGCCGAGTACGACGAGTTCCTCGCCGAGCGCCTCCAACAGCTGTCCCTCCCGCCAGTCACGGGTTCGACCGGCCCGCGGCATCCTGTCGAGGCGAAGGCCGACGGCTCCGCAGCCGACTCACCGCTGACCGACGGCACCGCGGTGCTCGTCGAGCCGCTCGACGGCGGTTGGCTCGTACGCCTCGGGGACGCGCTCGAGATCGCGGTCGGCCACGGCGAGTGGCGGGAGAGTTCACCCCTCGGCCGCCCGATCGTCGCAACCGGCGCCTGGCAGGACGACAGGTTCGTCGCCGACATCTACGTCATCACCACTCCGCACCGCATCCGGCTGGTTGTCGAGGCCGGTACGGCGGTCGCCGCCTGGAACGTCGTTCCGCTGACCGGCCCCAGCCTGGCATTGCATGTCACGGCACCGCTCATGACCCGCCCAGACGTCAGTTAGCGGGTCAGGAAGGTCTCGTCGGTGAGGTGGGACAGCTTGGCGGGGTTGCGGACGGCGTAGAGGCCGGCGATCTTGCCGTCCTCGACGTGCAGGACGGTGACGGTGTCGACCTCGTCGGTGAAGCGCAGGACGAGGGCCGGCTGCCCGTTGATCTGGGTCGTCTCCAGCGAGCCTTCGGCCAGGCGTTCCACGGCCAGGGCGAGCAGGCGGGCCACCTTCTCGGCGCCGACGACCGGGCGCGGGAGCGCCTGGACGACGCCGCCGCCGTCGCCGAGGAAGACGACGTCGGGCGCCAGGATGTCGACCAGGCCCTGCAGGTCGCCGGTATTCACAGCGCGCTGGAACGCGTCGATGGCATCGCGGGTCTGGTCGGCGGACACGACGCCTCGCGGGCGGCGGGCGGCGACGTGGGAGCGGGCCCGGTGCGCGATCTGGCGGACGGCCTCAGGGGTCTTGTCGACGGCTTTCGCGATCTCGTCGTAGTCGAGGCCGAACACCTCGCGGAGGACGAAGACCGCGCGTTCGGTCGGTTTGAGGGTCTCAAGGACCAGCAGCATCGCCATCGAGACGCTGTCGGCGAGCTCGACGTCCTCGGCGACGTCCGGCGCGGTGAGCAGCGGCTCCGGCAGCCACGGTCCGACGTACGACTCCTTGCGGCGGCCGAGCGTGCGCAGGCGTTGCAGGGCCTGGCGGCTGGCGATCCGGACCAGATAGGCACGCTGGTCCAGCACCGTGTCGAGGTCCACACCGACCCACCGCAGCCACGTCTCCTGCAGCACGTCCTCGGCGTCCGCAGCGGAACCGAGGAGCTCGTAGGCGACGGTGAACAAGAGGTTGCGATGAGCAACGAAGGCCTCGGTGGCCCGGTCGGTACCGGTCATGGGCTGGACTCCCTCGTACGCACGGATGACACCCACCAGATGCCGCCCGGCCGGATCCTGTGACAGCTGCGTCCGTATGGCGCTCGTCACGTCGGCGGACCGTCACGGGGACCGGGCCCGCGGCATCTCGTGTTCATCCAGTAGATCCCATGAGTGAGGACGACGAACGATGGAACCCCGTATCGACCTGATGCAGAACGAACTCGGCGGCAAACTGGCGAAGCGGCTGTTCGCCGTACACACCCTGCTGCAGCAGACCGGTCTGTCGCACACCACCCAGAACCTGGTGATGCTCCGGGCCAGTCAGATCAACGGGTGTGGAAACTGCATCGACATCCACGCCAAGGAGGCCGCGGCCGAGGGCGAGACCGCGACCCGGCTGCACCTCGTCGCGGGCTGGCGGCACTCGACCGTCTTCACCGAGGAGGAGCAGGCCGCGCTGGCGCTCACCGAGGAGGCGACGCGACTGTCCGAACTCCCCGGAGGCGTCTCGGACGAGACCTGGGCCAGGGCGAGCAAGTACTACGACGAGGACCAGCTGATCGCGCTCGTCACGCTGATCGCGATGATCAACGCGACCAACCGGCTCGCCGTGACGCTCAACCAGCTCGGAGGCTCCTACGAGCCGGGCTTGATGTCGGCGGTCGCGGGCAGCTAGACCGGCGTCTCGTCCAGGTCCCAGATCCGCCGGCTGGTCCAGGCGTACTCCCAGGCCTGGATGTCCGGCGGCTCGATGCCGAGGCCGGTGAGGATGGCGCAGACCTGCTCGCGGTGGTGGTTGGCGTGGTTGATCGCCTGCGCGACGAAGATGCCGGCCCGCGTGCCACGGGTGTTGTCGTCGACGATGATCACGCGTTCGACGTCGAACGGCTGGGTCAGGAAGTACTCCCAGAGATCGCCGGCCTCGGCGTTCCAGCGGGCGAGCGTCTCCAGATCGGCGGCCGGTTCGCTGTCGACGAAGTCGAGCGGCCGGTCCGCGATCCCGCGCAGGTAGCTGCCGTCGCAGCGCACGATGTGGTCGAGCGTCGCGAGAATGCCGCCGTACGTGCCGACGCCGGTGATCTGGAGCTGATCGGCGGTCAGGTTCTGCGCGCGACAGAAGTCGATCAGACTGCCTGTCGCCCAATTGTTGTGCCGGATGGGGTCGTAGAGCACGTCGTTGAGTCCCATACCGGCCCAAGGTAGCCGCGAGGCCTCCCCGGGGACACCGGATTTCCCCGGGGAGGCCGAGCCTCAGCCCGCGGCGGCGATGTTCACCATCCAGTTGATGCCGAACCGGTCGGTGACCATGCCGAACTCGTCGCCCCACATCTGCTTCTCGAGCGGGACCGTCACCTTGCTGTCGCCGGTGGACAGCTTCTCCCAGTACCCACGCAGCTCGTCGCCCTCGCCGCTGAGGCTGATCGCGATGTTCTGACCGGGGTTGTACGGCATGCCCTGCGGCGTGTCGGACGCCATCAGTGTGAACCCGCTCGGGGTCTCGAGCTGGCTGTGCATCAGCTTCTCGTCGTCCTCCGGACCGTGACCGGCGCCGAACTCCTTGAAGGTGTTCGCGGACAGGTCACCGCCGAAGACGCTCTGGTAGAACTCCATCGCGGCGCGTGCGTCGCCGTCGAACTGGATGTACGGATTGAGCCGGGATGCCATCGGATTGTCCTTCCCCCATCTCGGCCGGACCTTCTGGCCCGGCCCCCATGCTCCGCACAGTAGACCCGGCCACGGACAGTTCGCGACCCTTGGAAACCCGCCGTCCGGTTAAGGTCTGGCCATGATGTTGCGACATGTCACGATCGATGCCGGGAACCCGTACGAGCTGGCGCAGTTCTGGAGTACCGTGACCGGCTGGCCGGTGGCGGACGGGGACGAGCCGGGCGACACCGAGGTGCTGGTGCAGGCGCCGGCACCGG
Organism: Kribbella sp. NPDC004138; assembly: GCF_053603655.1. NCBI lineage: Bacteria > Bacillati > Actinomycetota > Actinomycetes > Propionibacteriales > Kribbellaceae > Kribbella > Kribbella sp. NPDC004138. The sequence continues at coordinate 39,648 of NZ_JBSGFZ010000010.1, read as the reverse complement.
TGCCCGGGCTGCTGTTCATCGCGGTCCCGGAGGGAAAGACGGTGAAGAACCGGGTGCACTTCGACTGGGCCCCGACCGAGCGGACGCGGGACGAGGAGGTCGAGCGGATCCTCTCCCTCGGCGGCACCGTCCACGAGGACCACCGGGTCCCCGACGGCCGCGGTTGGGTCACGATGAAGGACCTGGAAGGCAACGAGTTCTGCGTCGAGCGCAGCGAGGCGGAACGGGCCGGCTGATCAGCCCGGCGGGCGGGACGGGAAGCGGTCCAGGTTCGCGCGGGAGCGGGGCCGCGGATCCTCGTTTTCTCCTCGCCCGCCTTCCACACCGCGCACACGCCGTACGCCGGGTTCCGCGCGACGAACTCCCACGCGAGGATGTGACAGGCGCCCGCGGCGAAGAACGCCTGGTCCGTCCGCCGCCAGGACAGCTCCTGGTCGGCCCGCTCCTCCGGCGTCCGCCGGAACATTCCTGCCGGCCGGTACATCAGCTCAGCGCCGTCGCCTGGGACCAGCGGATCTGCCAGCCGGCCGTCGTACGCCGGTAGCAGTCGAGGTGCCAGGCGTTGAGCGGGCCGGGTTCACGGCCGTTGACGCCGATCTCGATCGCCGACCGGTAGCGCAGGACCGCGACCGCGCCGTCGACCATCACGTCGATGTCGGTGATCGGCTCGAACCGCCGATACAGGATCTCGCCGGTCTCGATACCGCCCAGGTACTCCGCCTTCGTCCAGGCGTGGCCGCTCGGCGTGACGATGACGAAGTCCGGCGCGTGGATCGCGTCGGCCTCCGGGATCCGGCGGGCGACCAGGTGCGACAGGCGGGTGCGTTCGAGGTCGCGGAGGAGATCGGCTTCCGGCATGACCGAAAACCTACCCACGATCCGGCTCTTCGGAGATGCTGGTCCGGGGAACCGGGGGTTCGCTCCGAACACGTGGGGGGTAGGAGCATGCAGCGAATGCGGGGGTCGCCGCGTCATGTCAGTGTGCGGAGACGACGGAGGCTGGGGGGCGTCGCGGTGGTGGACGACATACAACAGCGGCCGAGGCACGAGCGGGTGTCCGTGCTGCGGAAGTTCCTGGGGTCGGTCGCCGCGATCGGAGTGACGCTGCTCGTGCTGGCCCTGCTCGGCGCGGTGTTCGTCGTCCTCGAGCCGCGGTCGACGAGCGCCGACAGTACGGTCGGCGGTTCGTACAGCGTGCCGTCCAAGGGCCCCGGGCGCTGGGGGTCGGGGACGCTCGGTCCGTGGGACGGCCTGGCCCGCAGGATCTCCCCCGAGGACGAGATCCGCGACGTGCTCGCGTTCGACGGGATCTTCATGTTCGGCGACAGCATCGCCGTCCAGGACAGCGCCGCACTCGAGCGGCTGCTGACGGATCGCACCGGCGAGTCGATCGCGATCCACGACTGGTCCGGGCAGCCGGCGTCGGCGGCCGTCGACGCGCTCGCGGAGTGGTCGCGCGACTACGGTCTGCCGCGGCGGATCGTGATGGCGGTCGGGACGAACGACATCTTCGACCCGCCCGCGTTCGCGGCCCAGGTCGAGCGCGCGCTCCGGATCGCCGGCCCGGACCGGACCGTGTACTGGGTGGACGTGTACGTGGCCCGCACCAAGCAGCCCGACGCCATCCGCGATGCCGACCTCGCCAACAGCACCTGGATCAACCAGCAGCTGCAGGACGCCGCGCTCCGGCACCCGAACCTGCGGATCATCGACTGGTCGGGCTTCCTGATGTCCCAGCCGGACCGCCCGGCCGAGTACCTGCGCGACGGCGTGCACACCAGCCGGCCGGCCGGCGGCGCGGCCCGCAACGAACTGATCGCGGACGCGCTCCAAAGCCGGTAAACCTCGCAGCCGGGCTCCGCGTGAAGGATTGCGAGGAGGTGGGCATGTCCATCAAGCGCTGGTCGGTCTCGGCCTTTCTGATCGTGGTCCTGACCGCGTTCCTCCTGACCCTGCTGCATCTCGAGGCGCCGGCCGCACACGCGAAGGCGGCGCCACCGGCCGTCGACCCCGGAAGCTACGGATCCGGCACGCTCGGGTCCTGGCAGGGAGACAACCACGTCATCTCGGACAGTGCGGCGGTCCGCGAGACGGTCAAGAACAACGGCGTGGTGCTCTTCGGCGACAGCATCGCCGTCCAGGACGGTGACGCTCTCGGCCGGCTCCTCGGACAGCAGCTGCACACGTCGTTCGCGCAGTACAGCTGGGCCGGCCAGCCGACCTTCGCCGCCGTCGACGCGATGGCGGTCTGGGCCCGTGAGTACGGTCTGCCGCGGCGGATCGTGATGGCGGTCGGGTCCAACGACATCTTCGACCCGCCGGCCTTCGCGGCCCAGGTCGAGCGCGCACTCCGGATCGCCGGGCCGGACCGGACGGTGTACTGGGTCGACGTCCAGGTCTCCCGGACCGACGAGCCCGCCGCGGTCCAGGTCGCCGACCAGCGCAACAGCGCCTGGATCGACCTGCAACTCGAACAGGCGGCGCTGCAACACCCGAACCTGCGGATCGTGCACTGGGCCGAATTCCTCGCGGCCCATCCCGAGCGGCTGCACGCGGATCTGCGCGACGGCCGGCACACCACCGTCCCGGCCGGGCAGAACGCGCGAAACACCCTGATCCTGCAGGCGATCCGGCACAGCTGACGCTGCCGGTGCGGCCAACCGGAACCGAAGTCGGCGATCCGAAGCAACTTTTCCGGCCGCTCGCGACATCTATGAGGTAGAGGAACCATTCCGACCTCGGGGGGAACCGATGGCGACGTACCTGACAGGAGCCGGCCGGCCGCAATTTTGATGCCGGGCGCAACCTTCGACGAGCTGCCGCACGTTTCCGAGGTACCACGCACACCACTTGACCTTGTCCCGGGGATCGCCCCACCCGAATTCAGGTCTATGCCAGAATAGGCATGCCCTCGGGCATGCGGGGAGGACCCACGATGCCCGCGAGACATCTGCGCACCACCGGTGCGACCCTGCGACTCACGATCACGCTGCTCGTGAGCGCTGCGGTGCTGGGCGCCGTCCTGGTGATCCCGTGGGGCGGTTCCGAGCCCGAGGCAGCGCCGGACCCGACCGTGAGCCACACCCCGGAGCCGCCGACCCCGCCGCCGGCACCGGCGCGGCAGAACGTCTACACCTGTCCGGCGTACAGCGGGATCGACTCCGCGAACCCGGTCGCCAACCTCGTCAAGGACACCTTCACCTGGGGTACGACGCCGCCCACCAAGGTCGGCGACGGCAAGGGGAACGTCGACTGGCGGATGAACCCGGACAAGAACCCCAGCTGGTACATGTGGCTGCACTCGCTGCGGTGGCTCGGGCAAGGGATCAACGCGGCCGCGAAGGGCGACAAGGCCGCGCTGCAGCGGGTCAGCGCGATCGCGCGCGACTGGGTCAACGACAACCCGTACTCGTGGAAGTCGGACGTCGGTGCGTACGAGTCGACGATGCACCGCACCAACGTGCTGATCTGCCTGCGGCAGGCGGTGCTGTCGGGCCTGCGCGTGAGCAAGCTGCCGACGACGTACGCCCGGCTGGACAAGACGCTGCTGCAGCACGCCTGGTTCCTGCAGAAGAACTACAGCGGCGACTGGAACCACGGCACCGACGAGAGCCTGGCGCTGTTCGGCGTCGGCTGCACGTTGAAGCGGGACGACCTGAAGAAGGTCGCGACCGACCGGCTGACCAGCGCGATCAAGACCTCGATCGACACGCAAGGGTCGACGAACGAGCAGTCGACGGCGTACGCGCAGTTCAACTACGCGCTCTGGGGACGGGCCATCGACGTACTGCGCAAGTGCGGGGCCGACCCCGGTACGACGATCACGGCGCGCCGGCGGGAGCTCGCGAAGTGGCTCGCGCTCGCGACCAACTCGCTCGGGAACCTGCCGCAGATCGGCGACTCCGAGGTGGTCCGCACGGTGCCCGTCACCGGGACGGTCCTGGAGTACGCCGGGACGCTCGGCGCGCGCGGGATCCGGCCGACGCAGCGGATCGGGATCTTCGACGCCGGGTACATCTTCGGGCGGACCGGCTGGGGCGAGAAGCGGCCGTTCACGCAGGAGTCGACGTACAGCATCCGGTTCGGGCCGGCGCGGAAGCTGCACGGGCACGAGGACCACACGTCGATCACCTACACGTCGCGCGGGCGGGACATCCTGATCGACGGCGGGCACTCCGGATACAAGTGGGACGACTGGCGGAGCTGGGCAAAGAGCCAGTTCGCGCACAACGAGCTGACCGTCGCGTCGACCGCCGCCGAGCACCCGGACACCAAGCTGGTGCGCTCGTCGATCAAGGACACATCGGAGTTCTACGAGCTGAAGGACAAGCTCGGAGCGGTCGACCGGACGCGTGGCGTGCTGGTGCTCAAGGACCCCGATCTGATGGTGGTGCTGGACCGCGGGACGTCGGGTTCGGACCAGCAGTACTCGACGCTGTGGCACCTGCCGGCGGACCAGAAGGTGGTTGTCAGCGGCAATGATCGGGCGGTGGCGGCGCGGCCCGGCGAGCGGGTGAAGACCACGCTGCTGCAGATCCCGTTCCAGCAGGAGACCACGCCGATCGAGGTGACGACCGGGCAGCAGACTCCCGTCCAGGGGTGGCACTACCTGACGATCGACAAGCGGGTACCGGCGCCGGTGGTGAAGTTCAACCGGGCCGGGCACGACGCGAACATCCTGTCCGTGATCGCACCGAGCCGCGCCAACGCGGCGGTGTCGTACACGACGTCGTGGCAGGGGTCGCGGATGATCCTGAACCTCACCGTCGACGGCGTCACCACCACGGTCGGGGTGTCCGAGGACGGGACGCTACAGCGGATCAAGTAGGTGTGGCGGATCTCCAGCACTCATCAATCGCCGGTTTCGGCCCGCGCTGAGCGTGGACAGCGCCGAATAAGGCGAGTTGTGTAGTGCTGGAGATCCGCTCAGGCCTTCTTGGCGCCGACCGGTTGCCAGTCGCGCGGCGGGTCCTCGCCGACCCTGCCGTCGACGGCCTCGCGGATCAGGTCGGCGTGGCCGGTGTGGCGGCCGTACTCCTCGATCAGATCGCAGACGAGCCGGCGCAGACTGGGGTGCCGGCCGTCGGGCCAGCTGATGTGCGCCGGCTGGCCGAGCCCGCCGTCGGCGATCGCTGCCGTCAACGTCTCCCGCGAGCGGGCGACCGCGCCGTCCCAGAGCGCGTACAGCTCCGCCGGCGTGTTGTCGACGGCGGAGTTGAACTCCCAGTCGTTGTCGTCCCGCCAGCCGTTGTCGAGCCACGGCCCACCCATCGGCTTGCCACGGAACTTCACGTCGAACATGTAGTCCTCGTTCGCCGCGAGATGCTTCATCAACCCGCCGAGCGTGATCGACGACGCCCCGATCCGCGTGTTCAGCCCGTCCGCGTCGAGTGCGTCCACCTTGTACCGGAACGTCGTCCGCAGCCGGTCCAGCGCCCCGACCAGATGCTCCGCCTCACTTCCCGCCAACGGCGGCTCCCACCACGGCGAAACCCACTCATCCTCAGCCATACCTGCACCGTAAACCCCATTCCGGACGGTCTCCTTCCGGAACTAGTCGCCGACAGCGCGAGCTTCCTGGTCCAACCGGCGGGCGGTGCGTACGCCCCAGATCACCATGCCGACGACGAACGCCATGCCGGCCACCGACACCGCCCTGATCGGCCAGTCCGGGATCGAGATCGCCGTCCAGCCGAGCGCTGCGAGCACCGCGAGAGTCATCGCACCGCCGAAGACCGCACTCAGCACAACCCGCGCCTTGGTCCACGGTTGGGGCCTCGGCGGGTTCTGCGCCAGCCGGTAGGCGCCGAACGCGAATGCGACGGCAAGGACGGCCGGCAGGACCGCGCCCAGCGCGTCACCTGCCAACCCGTTCGCGACCGCCGCAACAACATTGCCCGCCACGGCCACCCACAGCAGAACCGTCAGTCCCCTCATGAGCTGATGGTAGGCGGCGGGACGCTCACAGCGTGCGCCGTACGACGACGTTGCGCCTGGCTGTGGTGCGGTTCTCGGCGTACGGCGTGAAGCCGGCGCCGAGGAACGTGCTGAGTACGCCGCGGCCTGGGTCGCCGGGCATCGCCTTCACCGGGTAGGCCTCGACGATCCGGGCGCCTGAGGTCCGCGCGTACTCGACGGCCGCGTCGATCATCGGTGCGGTCAGGCCGCGTCCGCGGTAGCCGCGCTTCACGAACAGGCAGTTGATCGCCCAGATCGTCTCGTCGCCGGGGTCGTCGATCGGCAGCGTCCGCGAGTGCATGATCGCGTAGTACGCCGCCCGCGGCGCGACCGCGCACCAGACCGCCGGCCGCGCGCCGACGTACCCGATCAGCCCGACCGGACTGCCCGCCTCGACGAAGCTCTGCAGCGCGGCGCGGTTCTCGGCGTTTCCGTTCGCGGCCACCTGCGCCGACGGCAATCGACGCGCCATGCACCAGCAGCCGCGGGTCCCGCCGCTCGGCCCGAACAGCTGGACCAGGTCGCCCCACCGCTCCTCGTCAACTACCCGAGCCACGAACTCCATCGGGGCACTCATCGGCCGCGAGCGAGGCGTAGATAGAGGTCGCGGAGCAAGCAGATCTCGGCGCCGTGGTGGATGAGTTCGACGTTCGAGTAGAGGATGACGCGCGCGATCGGCTTGTCGGCGAACGCGGGCGGGGCGGTGGGACCCTGCGGCTGGGCGAGGCCGTCGCCGCCGAGGCGCCGTACGCCGTCGAGCCACCGCGCATACCCGTCGTCGAGCTGCTGCAGCGCCTCATCGGCGGTCCCCGCGAACTCGAACGTCGCGAGATCGGCCGCCGGGCCGCCGAACCGCTTCGCGTTCGACTCCGCGAATCCCTGGATCAGATGCCCGAGCCGCCAGGCGATCGTGGTGACCGGCTCCGGATCCGCCGTCTCGCCGTAGTCCCAGGTGAACTCCCCCGCGCCGAACGACAGCTGTGCACGGCTCGTGCCCCGACGGCTGAGTGTCCAGCAGCCGTCGACCGGCTCCCAGAAGTACTCGTCGTCGGTCAGCCCGTCGAGCCTCGGCCGCAGCCGGGCCTGCCAGTGCGCGTCGATCTGATCAGTGACCTCGGCATTCCAGTCCACACCGGATGGTATGCGCGGCTAGTGTCCTCAGCCATGAAAACCGAGCTCGGATCCGTCGCCTAGCCGCCCGACCCGATCGAGACCGAGCGTCTTGTGCTCCGCGAGCCCGAGGCTCGTGACCGTACGGCGCTCATCGAGCTGCGCGCCTCGCCGGAGGTCGGCACGTACATCGGCGGCCCGCAGCCCCGCAACGCCGCGTCGATGCGCCTGGCAACCAAGCTCGGCTTCACCGAGGTGGAGCGCTACGAGGCCTGGGGTGCCGACCAGTGGCTGGGCGTCTGGTCTCCCCCTGCTTGAGCCAGATCAATGTCAAAAGCTGCAATTTGCCGCGGATCTGCAACCATCTCCCGCTCTCACGACATCTAATGAGGTGTAAGAGGTCTAGTCCTGATCTCCCGCAGGGGAGCAGGAGCACGTGGGGGGAACACCGCAGTGGATCGCAACACGACCAAGGGTCGGGCTGAGCAGGCGGCGTCGCCGGGCGGGGCGGCGTCGCCACAGGACGGGATGCCGGCGCAGGACGGGATGCCGGCGCGGCTCGACGCGCCTGTCCGGCTGCTCGTCGGGCCGGCCAACTTCGCGGGGCAGGGCACCCGCTGGGCCCGCGCGCTCGAAAACCGGGCAACCAACACGAAAGCGACGTCGTTCGCGTTCTTCAAAGGCGTCCTCGACTATCCGGTCGACTACGGCGTACCGGCCCGTACGTACCGGCGTAACCCCAGGTGGCGGCTGAACTTCTACAACCACGTCGTACGCAACTACACGCACGTGCTGCTCGAAGCGGCCCGCCCGATCTTCGGCCCGTTGCACGGCCCGGACGGGTCCTTCGAGATCCCGCACCTGCTGACCAAGGGCCTGCACGTGGCGCTCATCGCGCACGGTTCCGACGTACGGATTCCCAGCCGGCACGTCGAGACCGAGCCCTGGTCGCCGTTCCCGGACCTCGAGGACGAGACGGTCGAGCTGCTCGAGCGCAACGCCACCCGCGCCGCGGAGCTGTTCACGTCGTACCCGGGCCAGGTGTACGTCTCCACGCCCGACCTCCTCGACTACGTCCCCGACGCGGCGTGGTGCCCGGTGATCGTCGACGTCGACGCCTGGCGCAGCGACGCCCCGGTGCTCGAACACGAGAAGCCTGTCGTGGCGCACGCGCCGAGCAAGTCGGCCATGAAGGGCTCGGAGCTGATCGACCCGATCATGGAGCGCCTCGCCGAGCGCGGCCTGATCACGTACCGGCGGGTCGAGGGGATCGACCCCGCGGACATGCCGGCCGTCTACCGGGACGCCGACATCGTTCTCGACCAGTTCCGGATCGGCAGCTACGGCGTCGCCGCCTGCGAGGCGATGGCCGCGGGCCGGGTCGTGATCGGCCACATCGCGCAGCACGTACGCGACCGCGTCGCCGCCGACACGGGGCTCGACCTCCCGATCGTCGACGCGACACCCGACACCATCGAGCAGGTCGTCCTCGACCTCATCGCGGACCCGGAGCGCGCCCGGGCGGTCGCCGCGCGCGGCCCGGCGTTCGTCGAGAAGGTGCATGACGGCCACTGGTCGGCCGAGGCGCTGGAGTCGTTCGTCGAGCAGCCGGCTCCGGTGCCCGTCGACTGGAAGCCGTCGTGGATCCGGCCCAAGGTCGTCATGATGGCCGGCAACGACATCGTGTCCGACGCCCGCGTGCTCAAGTACGCGCAGACGGTGGCCAACTGGGACCTCGACGTCACCTGCATCGGCATCCCGGGGCGTCGGCTCCGGGGCGTTCGCCAGTTCGGCAAGGTGCAGGTGATGTGTCCGCCGATCCCGTCGAAGGTGCTGCTGACCGGGTGGCGCAGACGGCTGACGATCGTCAAGGCCAACCTGAGGCCGTGGTTCAGCACCGAGGCCGAATACCTGCTGGCGTACAGCCGCTGGCAATACGCCAGCCGCGAGCTCCGTGCCGAGCGAGGCCGCGACCGCCGCGATCACGAGCGCAACGAGTCCGGGCGGGTACGGCGTTCCCTGCTCGAGCGGCTGCAGCGTGCGGTGCGTTGGCGCACCCTCCGGCTGCACCGCGCCGTACTGCAGGCCCGGGCGTACTTCGTCCGCCGCCCGCAACGCGACGTCGACCTCACCGACCTCGGGATCGGCAAGCGCCGCGCGCGGTTGCTCGCCCTGCACCGCCGCCTGCCGACGGGCCGCTGGCGACGGGTGATGCCCGAGGTGATGGACCAGGAGCTGACGCTGGGCCCGCTGCTCGACCGCCTCCTGATCGAGGTGATCCACGTGCACGACGTGTTCATGCTCGGCATCGCGGCACGCGCGGCGCACCGGGCGGCGCTGGACGGGCGGACGGTCAAGATCATCTACGACGCCCACGAGTACATCCCCGGCGTACCGGTGGTGGCTCCGCGCCGGGTCGCGGCGTACAGCGATCTCGAGCGCGAGTTCATCCGCGACACCGACCGCGTCATCACGGTGTCGGAGCCGCTGGCCCGCTGGCTGCAGCGCGACCACAAGCTGGCCGCAGTGCCCGACGTCGTCCTCAACGCACCGGTCGAACCGCCCGCGGACGCCGAGGTCACTGGGGTGCGCGAGCTGCTCGGGCTGTCGGAGGACGTGCCGCTGCTCGTGTACGGCGGGGGCGTCAACCGGGCCCGCGGCGTCGGGACGGTCGTCGAGGCACTGCCGCAACTACCCGACGTACACCTCGCGATCGTCGCGCGGGCCAACTCCGTCACCGCGGAACTGCTGGCACGCGCCGTCGAGCTGGGCGTGAGCGACCGCGTCCACCTGGCGCCGTTCGTCAGCGCCGAGGTCGTGCCGCTGTATCTGCGCTCGGCGAGCATCGGCCTCAGCCCGCTGCTGCACGCGCCGAACCACGACATCGCGGTGACGAACAAGTTCTGCGAGTACATCGCGGCCGGCCTGCCGATCATCACCAGCGACACTCCCGCACAGGCCGATCTGGTGAACGAGCTCGACCTCGGTGCCGTCTACCCCGCGGGCGACGTGGACGGCCTCGCCCGGGCGATCAGCGCCGTACTCGCCGACCGCGACCGCATCGCCAAACGCATCGCCGACGACCCGGACCTCCTGCACCGCTTCTCCTGGTCCGCCCAGGCCGAGGTCATCCGATCCGTCTACACCGAAGTCATGGGCGAACTCCCCGCCGCCGCCTGGACGCCCACCGCCACCGTCGTACACAAACTGATCCCCGGCCCGCCCGAGCCCCCAGAAACCAGATGGCACGCCTTCCGCAAAGCCCGAGCCGAGAAGCTCGCCTCAGACGGCGCCTAGCAGTATTCCTCGACGACGACCAAGGACCGTTGGTCGTCAGCTTTGAATTCAGCGGCCACGAACTCGGTGTGATCGCCGGGCGCGCGTCCATCTCCCGAGGTCTTCAGGTAGGGCCGGATAGTCGCGACGAGGTTCACCCGCTCCGCGGTCGGTACCTCCTTGACCTCGTCGAGGTAGACATGCAGCACAGGCACAGCCGGGTCGCGCACCAAATGCTCCAGGCGGCTCCACCGCAAGTCGCCGCCCCGCATCCGCCAGAGCACGCCGCTCTCGTCGACCAACCAGCGGTCCCGGATCGGCGACCAGACCTCGACCGCCTCCCCGCCGCCTCCTGCAGAACCACGGACCTCCTGGACCACATCAGCAACAGCCTGCTGCTCCGTCTTCCGCTTGTGCCCCATGCACCCATCATGAGGCGTCCAGCACTCGGAGGCACCGAAGGCGACCGAGGCCGCGAACGACGAACCCCCAGCGCCGGAGGATGACCTCTGACCTGGGGGCCTGGTGGAGCCGCCTGTCGGAATCGAACCGACGACCTTCTCACTACGCGGAGCGCGAGATTCCCCATGCGTGTCCGCAGGTGCACCGGGCGCCGGCCTTCTGATCCGTAGGAGCCTGCACGGGCTCGCTGCTACCCCGCCCGAATCCCGAGAAACCCCCATCGGCTTGTGGTGTGGGCGCGGCCGTGTCATCTCTCCCGCCGGGCGCGAGCGGCCGGCGCCTGCTGCGGCGCCCACCGCCCCGCCTGACACCTGCTTGTGCACCCACCAACCAAAACCCTCGTCGAGGATTGGTTGGTGGGTGCTCAAAGTCAGGCTGGAGGGATCACGCGGGCGGCGCGATGCTCCAGATGCCGCGGCCGTGGCAGGGTCGTGGGGTATCACCGAACTGAACGGTCACCAAAGCCCTGGCTGATCGTCCGAAGCCAGAAGCGACGTCCGGGACGACAGCGGCTGGCGCGCCAGGCGTTACGCCGTGTGCACCCTAGTGCGCGAGCGGCGCACCCTCCGACTCCATCTCGGATGGTGCGCCGCTGCTCAGAGCCGGAGTCGAGAACTACGCCCAGCTGGGATCCCGGCCGGTGAGGCCGAGGATGCGGTCCAAGGTGGTCGCGTCGGCCGGCACCGCGACCTGCGGTCCGTACATGCCCATCTCCCGGCCCTGCTCCACGCCGGCGAACATCGTGTCGTGCAGATGCGCCAGCAGGTCGGCGGGCAGTTCCAGCCGCTGCCCGGTCGCGACCGCGAGGTCCCAGCTGTGTACGGCCAACTCGCCGATGATCATGTTGCCCATGACGGGCGCGGGCAGCATCTGCGGCGTGCCCATGCTCGTCTCGCCGGCCCAGGCGCTCGGCGGCGCCCACGACGACGTGATGTCGTCCAGCAGCGCGAGCAGGCGGCCGCGCCAGTCGTCGGCTGCCAGGTCGACATCGGACTCGGAGGTCGCCGGCTGCGGAACGGACTCCTTGCGGCCGGCGCCGGCGAGCGACGGGCCCCAGAACAGCAGGTGGTTGACCAGGGCCCGCACGTCGTACTCCGTACATGGAGTCTTGTTGGCGAGCTGGTCGTCGGTGATGGTGTGGGCAACTGCGGCCATGGCCTCGGCCGCCTCGGAAACGTGTGACATGGCGGCGATGCTAGGCAGCGTTGGCCGGAGGGGTATTGAACAAAGGCGACATACACTCGGCCGGGTGGGACGGGACGTTCGTGAGCTGGCGAGTGCGTGGAGCAGGTATCAGCGTCACGCGTTTCATGACCCGTCGCCGGCGCTGGCGCCATGGGTCGAGCGTTACTGGGAGGCTCGCTGGGATTACGCCGAGCCCTACCGGCAGAAGATCGTGCCGTACCCGAACGTGCACCTGTCGTTCGGCGGCGGCCGCGCGGACGTCAGCGGCGTGTGCAGCGGGCACCAGATCAAGGTCCTCGAGGGCCGCGGCCACGTCTTCGGTGTCGCGTTCCGGCCGGGCTGCTTCCGCCCTTTTCTCGGTGCCTCCGTCTCGATGATCACGGACCGCGTCGTCCCGGCGACCGAGGTGTTCAATACGGACCTGCCCACCGTCCTCGACGTGCCGACCATTGATGCGTTCCTGCTGAAACACCTGCCGGACGACGACGCCCGCGCACGCCAAGCGGTGGCCGCGGTCGAGTTGATCGCCAAGGACAAGGGCATGACCAGAGTCGAACGCCTCGCCGGCGAACTGGGGCTGAGCATGCGGGCGCTGCAACGGCTGTTCGCGGAGTACGTCGGCATCGGCCCCAAGTGGGTGATCCGCCGCTACCGCTTGCACGAGGTGACCGCACGCATGGCCGCCGCCCGGCCGATCGACTGGGCCGCACTGGCGGCAGACCTCGGCTACGCCGACCAGGGCCACTTCATCCGCGACTTCAAAAACATGTTCGGCGAGCCACCGACCTGGTACGCCCACCGGTATTAGTCAAGGGCGTCGAGCGCCCAGCCCGCGTCCCCCGGCATCGTCCGCCGACTGATCTGCGCCCCCCGCCGCCAGCTGATCTGCAACAGCCGCCAGCGCGGATCGCGGCAGATCCGGTAAAGGTGGCTAAGGGGCGCGTGGTACGAGTTGCGCGACGCTCCGTTGATTAGCGGCGGCGCGGTTGGGCGTCGTAGTAGACGGTGATCGTCAGGTCGTCCTCGCCGGCAGTGACGTTCGACTTGAAGGTAAGGTCCTCCACCTGAACATCGCCGAACGAGTCCAGGGTGTCGGCGACCCTACGCAGCAGCGCTGCCACATCACCAGAGCCGCTGCCGGACGGGTTCGACTGCGAGAAGTGCCGGATGGTCCAACCCGCATCTACGGAGGGCGGTCGCTCGTCTGCCACGGCTGGAGTGTTTCACGGCTAGGTTCACGTGTCGGCTCATCGGCATGAGCGCGCTTCACACTCGGCAGCAGATGCGCGTGCGCGCTCGACATCCACCGTGGCACTGTTTGCCTGTGTCCTTCGATGTCTACTTCCAGCGGTTCCGAGACGGTGACGCGGAGCCGGGTGGCGGCGAACGAATGCGTGAGGTGCTCGATCGTTTCATCGGCCGCGAGGAGCCCGAGCACTCATTCCTGCTCGTGGACTATCACGACGGCTCGGCAGACGTCTACCTCGACGGCGACAGCATGATGGCCAACCACATCACCGGACAGAAGCCGTGGGAACTGCTCGTAGAAGGAGCGCGTGCGGCCGAGTGGGTGATCATGCCCGTCGGCTGTCCGACATGCCTCACCGACGAAGCTCAGCACATCCACCTGCCAGAAAGTCTCAATAAGGACGTAGCGTTGGTCCGCACCGGAGAAGAGCTCCTCCACGTGATCCGATCGTGCTGACAAATCGGCCCGGCTGAACGCTCTGACAGCGGCAGATCCGGACGTTGATCGGGCCGAGTGACACCAGTGTGCGGCGAAAGCTTCTCCAACGATTTGCTTGTCACGATCCCATGGATCATCGTCGGGGCGTGACAGAGACCCCGGATGGCCCGCTCTTTCCAGTAGCCGCGGTGCCGGGCTTGCCAAGCCTGCACACGACCACGACTACGCCGCTGGGTGCGCGGGTGTTCGGGTTCACCGCGTCGGGCCATGGCGCACTCGACTGGTGGCGCCGGCTGCGAGAGGCTCACGCCGCGACGGGCTATTGGCCGGTCCTGATGGGTCACGGAGATCCTGAGTACTTGGCGAACTCGTACGAGTACGCCGACCCGGCTGGCAACATCGCGCTGGCCGACACCCTGGACGGCACGAGCATCCTCACCGCTCGAGGTGAGGACAAGTTGCGGATCTACGGCCCGGAGCTCGCGGCCACCACACTCGCCGAACTGCGCGGGGAAGGCGATTGGCCCGATCAGGCACACCGACCAGGTTTCCGCCTACCCTTCGGACCACATGGCGAACCGCAGCCGGTGACCATCGCACTGGTGCCTGCGGCGGCCGGTTGGCAGGTTCCGGCCGTCTTGCACTGCGGAGGGTGGAACGAGTACCCCACTCCAGCGGAGCATGCCGCGATTCTGCGCACCTGGGAGACCCGGTATGGCGCGGAACTGGTCGTGCTGACCGGCGCAACTGCGGAGTTCGCGGTCGCCCGCCCACCGCGCACCAAACCAGAGGCTCTCGCTCTGGCATGGGAGTACTTCGTCTACAACAACGGCTATTACGACCTCTACGGCGCGGACAACCTCACCCAGCTTGCCGCCAGTCTCCTCGCCGCACCAGTCTGGCTCGCGTGGTGGGACTGAACACACTCCGACCACCCTCCACCGCGCTCACCACCCGATCACGCAAGTGTCCGGAACTCGGCTGATCCGTGCTTCACGGACAGCGGCATGTCCGCGCGTCGGGAATGACCGCGCGGCGTAGCGTGCTCGGTCTCAAGTCGTCGAGGGGTCGATGTCTTCGTTATCAAGCCAGGCCCTGAACTTCGCGTACTCGGTCGGCGCTGAGCGGTACAGGTGCACCTGACCGGTGGCCTTTTCGACAACGAACGGGCAGGCGCCGACCAGTAGGTCTCGGAAGTCTTGTGTGCGAAGCCAGCGACGCGTTGCCACGTGAACTACCCACGCCCGGGAGTGCTCGTCGACCTTCCACACGACGACTTGCTCGTCGGGCTTTGCCGGAGGCGGCCAGTCGGCCAGAGCCGCATCAACTGCGGTGCGGGCCTCGCCCTCGTCGATCACGCAGTCAACATAAGGCAGTCCCTAGGGACGTCCGCAACTCGGCAGTGCCGTGCTTCACGGACAGCGGCATGAGCGTGCGTTCGATCAAACGGCGAGTGCCAGGCGGGCGATCCGGACGATGCGCTCATAGTACGGCTGGGCGTCTGGTGGAAATGCCTGGATGGAGCGCTGGAGTTCGTCTGCGGCCTGCAACAAGCGAGATCGGTCCAGCTCGGAGAGCGAACCCGCCCTGGTTGCCCAGCCATAGATGTCGGCACCGATCATGACGGCATCCACTTCCCCGTAGTCCAGGCCCTTCTCCACGGAGTCGGGGAAGAGCTCGGCCATGTGGAGGCGCATCTCTTTCGCCAGCAGGTTCGCCACACACAGCAGCGTAGAATGTCGACGCGCGCTCATCGGCAGTTCCGTGCTTCACGGAGAGCGGCAGACCCGCGCATCCGGAAATCGGAACGTGGCGGCAGGCACCTGCTGCGTATTCGGCCCTGGCAGTCAATAGTGAGCGAGGATCTGCGCAACAGGGTGGCCGAGGAGTTCGGCTACCGCGGCTAGTTCCTCTGGATCGAGCTCGTATTGCGCACGGGTCGGATTCATGGCGCTCACCTCGAACCGCGCAAAGCCGACGGGCCAGTCGCAGCGCAGGTCGGTCAGCGGTACGACGGCACCGCAGCAGGGCACCGTCACGTCCATGCGATCGAAGCGCAGGCTGCCATCTTCCCGTACGAGGTCGCCGACCCAGTCCAGACCGATGTCCCGACTGCAGCGCGGGCATGTGATCTGGCTGGTGTTCTCGCCGGCGTCGATCAGGGTCACTCGGTCGTAGAAGTTGGATTCCACCTCCTCGACAGCCTCGTCGGGGCCCGAGAACAAGCTCGCCACGTAGGCAACGGCGGCGGCGCCCGCCTTGAGCGTGGGCTGCCAGTCCGCGCTCGTCGGGATCAAGCGGATGTAGGAGTCGCTCACCAAGCCCAGCATGCCTGGTGTGATCGACGCACGATCAGTCGAGCCGCCACTCATGTCGGCCTCGGGCAACGCACTCAACTCGGCTCGTTGCGCCTCACTCTTCGCGGCAGATGCGGACGTGTGGCGTCTCAGCAGTGGTCGTTCGCCTCTGACCTCAACGCGGAAGCGGTCGAACGATCGAGATTGAATGGAGGTGTAGGGACCATGTCATCTACGACGTCGTATCCATCACGTGTCCAAGGCGATTCTCGGTCAGGCGGCGTGCGTGAGCACAAGGCTGCCGCCACGACAGCGGGGATCCTGTTCATCGTCGGGACGGCGGCCGGCATCCTCAGCAAGGCCGTCACTTCTTTCCCCGTGCACAACGCGGACGACCCGCTCGCCTACGCCGCGGACCACTCCGGCACCGTCGCGACGGGGGCGCTGCTCGTGCTCGTCATGGGCCTGTCGCTCGCGTTGGTCGCGGTGGTGCTCTTCCCCGTGTTGCGGCGGGAGGACGAAGTGCTGGCCACGGGCTACCTGATCATCCGAGGGGCGGTCGAGACGACCACCTACGTCATCGTCGCCATCGCGTGGCTGGTGCTCGTGCCACTGGCCGAGACCATGTCGGCAGGACCGGGCACGGCCTCACCATCTGGGGTGCGTCTGGGTACCCTCGTGATCGACTCTGATGGGGCCAGCGTGATCATGTCGCTGGTGTTCTGCCTTGGCGCCGCCCTGTTCTACGTCCTGCTCTTCCGGTCGCGCATCGTCCCCCGCTGGATCACGGTCTGGGGTCTCCTGGGGATCCCGTTCTACGTTGCCGCCTACCTGCTCGCGATGTACGGAGTTGTCGGCATCAACTCCTCCGAGGTGAATGTCCTCTGCCTGCCCCTGGCCGTCCAGGAGATGGTGCTAGCGGTATGGATGATCGCGCGCGGCTTCCGTCCAGCGGCCGTCTCGAACACGCCCAAGATCTGAAGGAGGCCACAACAGGGACCCACTCATCGGCTGCTTGCTTCACGGACAGCGGCTACGTCCGGACGTTACTGACCACTCGTCAGTTCGGCGGTGCTGGCGTCGGCGGGTACTAAGCCGTGAAGATGACGTGACGCTTACTCGCGGCGGCCTGCTGCCAGAAATCGGTGAGATCCGTGAAGTTGTCCCACGTGTAGTCGAAGTCTTCGTCTCCGAACTCCGCGTAGTCCGCGGCGTCGATCTGCTCGTAGCCTCTGCGCAGCGACTCCTGGGTGACGGACATGAGCGCGGCAGCGACAGCAGGAACATGGGCTTTGTCGACCAGGACGACCAACTCGTCCTCGCCGCTGGTCAGCAGCTTGCCACCTAGGACGGCGAGGTTGAGTGGGCTGGAGCCGTTGTCAATGGCAAGCCGGCCGTCGGTGAGACTTCGGTGGATCGCATCCCAGGCCTTGTCGGTCGCCACGTTGTAGTCGTCGTCGCGCTCCTCGATGATCTCGTGCACATACTCAGAGATCGCCTCGTCGGCGCCGTCCATCTCGAGAAGCTGCTCACGATCATCGTCGGTGATCGCAAAGTGCATGCCCAGGCTCATTTAGGTGCCCTCCCTCGTCGCGGGATTCCGAGGTGCACATTGTGCCTGCGTGGGGTGCTGTCGTTCGGACAAGGCACGCACGTCCGCAATTCGCCAGATCCTGGCCTGTCGCACATCAGTTGACGCGAATCTGTCGCGGATCTATCGGCGGACCACACCAGATGAGTCAGGCTGTCCGCGGCGACACAAGCGACATTCGCCTGCCAGGTAGTCGACAGCAGATCGCGGCGTCTACGCACGGTCGTACTGGAAATCAGGTTGCAGCGTTGGCGGCATGGCCAACGAGCCGACACACCGGCAGACGACTGTCAAACAGCTGATGGCGGCTTCGGAGCAACATCAGTCCGACGCGGTGGCCCCCGTCGCATCCGCCGCGCCGAGGACTTGGAGCTGGTCTGCCCCGGCGGTTAGCGCCATCGTCCGCAGGGCTTTCACGGAGATCGCTGGTTCTTGGCAGGGGCTTGTTCCTGTGTAGTCGTGGCGGCCCAGCTGGCGAGTAGCTTGAGGGCGTCTTCGGTGGCGGAGCCGGTTTCGGCCGCGTAGATGGTCGTGGTGAGGTCGGGCTCGGCCCGCGGGCGGCGCCAGAAGCGGTCGGCTGCCCGGAGGGGGTCCATAGCCCTGACCGCTGGCGACGTTGGACCCTCGTGCACACGAGCGCGGAGCGGATGATGGCAGAAGAAACGAGCTGCCCCGTTCGCTACCGGGAAGACTCCCGGTGGTCAGGGTCCGACCGAGGGAGGTTCCCATGCGAGTACTACACACACCGAGATCCTCGAAGAAGGCTCCGGCCCGCGACGGGCCGATCTCACGGACCGCGAAGTCGACCGGCCGGTTCGGCTTCCACTTCCTGGAAATGTGCGCGGTCATGTGCCTCGGGGGTGGGGTCTTGATTGCCGTGTTCTTCGGCGTCGCGTCGCTTCTCGGGTTCACTGAACTGAGACAAGACGCCCCCGCGCTGTCAGCGCTCATCTGCTCCGTCATCCTGGCGGGTGCGATGACTGGCTGGATGCGGTTCCGGCGCATGGAGTGGCGACCCACTCTGGAGATGGCCGGGTCGTCCGTGGCAGCCGGCGTACTGCTGATTGTCGGGTACTGGACCGGCATCGTGTCGCAGGAGGCACTGGTTCCGAGCGTGTGCGGTCTGGCATGCGTCGCCATGATCGCCGTCATGCTGTTCCGCCTGCCGCTCTACTCAACCGGCCACGCCAGCCACCATGGCGGTGCGACCTGAGCGACTGCCGGAGGCAGGTCCGAAGAGCACTGACCGTCTCGGCGCGCCCCCTTCACGGCGCGGGGTCGCGATCTCGGCAGGCTGAATCGAGTTGACGCGGCAGACGAGTGCTCCGCGAGCGCCCGGGACCCGAAGGTGGCTCAGCGCGTCCCGGGCACGCCTCGGCGGCGACGACCATGGACCTCTACGGGCACCCGATCGAACCTCGCGGACGCCCTCAAGAGGCGCGGGGACACCACGGCGACCGAAGGCGATCGAGGCTCGGAACGACGAACCCCCAGCGTCGGAGAGTGACCGCTGACCTGGGGGTTTGGTGGAGCCGCCTGTCGGAATCGAACCGACGACCTTCTCATTACGAGTGAGACGCTCTGCCGACTGAGCTAAGGCGGCGTGTACCGAGGCAAGAGTGTAGCGGGAGGAGGGCGCGGATTCCGAATCGGATCCTTGGGGAGGGTACGCCGGGGCGCGAGCGTGTGGTCGGGGTCACTCCGCAGACGGACGGCTTGGCGTGACGCAGTCGCCGTACGGCGAGCCGGCCGTTGGCGGATGGCGGGAGCACCCCACCGCGTACGACGGGGCTCACACCATCCCGTACGGCGGGGGCTGCCGTCCCGCACGGCGGCGTGCACCGTCCCTCGGCGTGCGGCGGAAGCGTTCCGTACGACCGGGCGCACACGGGCCCTCTCTAGGCGGCCCGTGACGCCGACACCGTCCCGTAAGGCGGGGCACGCCACCCCATGCCGCAGGCCACGCCACCCATGCCGCGGCGAGCGTCGTCTCTTGGCATACGGCGGAAGCCCCCGGCTCGTGGGTTTCGCTGTCCCGTGTGGTGGGGTATCTCGCTGCGTACAGCGGGCAGTGCGTGCTGGTCCCGTCGGTGCTGCCGGGTGGCGCGTGCGCCGTCCTGTGCGGTGAGAACACCTGCTGATTGCGGACTCGGCCGGCGGAACTGGGTGATGGGAGTGTGCGTCGGAGAGGGTGCGGGAATGGCGGGGAACAATTGTTCTGGGAAATGCGTTGACTTCACCATGAGTGTTGGGTGAGACTATTTCCCGCAAGCGACAGAACCTGAGGAGACAGATCGTGTACGGAACGCGAATCGCGAACGAAGCCTGGCGGCCCGGCCGCATGGCTTTGTCGGCGTGCCTGCGATCTGTGGGCGAGGCCCTCTACCACCAGCTCAGCCCGCGTTCGGGCGGTCCGCCTGGGTGATCTTTCCGCTGGGGAGATCTCCAAGCGAGCCGTCTGAGCCGGGTCCCGGCAGCAGGCGGCTCTTTTCTTTTGCCCGGTCACGGGTCACGTCGGTGCGCAATGGTTGCGGACCGGATTCCAAACCCGCGTCACGAGGGTTCGACTCCTTCCACCGATGCTTTCCGGTATTCACGGATATCGGCACGAACAATTGACAACTGGACATTCATCGCAATTTCCCCGGGGACCGCGACGCCCCGGGGAGGACCAGCTGTAGGCCAGCGGCCAGGCCACCTCATTTGGGTTGAGGAGATCGGAGGTTCGAGTCCTCCCAGCTGGACCAGGCGCCCGCAGGATGCTTGCTACCGGCCGAGCGGGCGCCACAAGCGTGCCCTGCGCCGGAAATCCGCAGTACATCCGGCGCAGGGCGCCACGAACGCCCGTGGCTCAACCGGACAGAGCGCCTGCCTACGAAGCAGGAGGGTGCAGGTTCGAATCCTGCCGGGCGTGCTGTGTCCGAGGCAGAAGCGGGCGATGCGCCGGGACGTGGACCCGGAGGAAGCGGGTTCGAGCCCCGCCGGACACCCTGAGTGACACGGTTGCCACGCACGACGGTCGCCGTACGCAACAGAACGCAGTACCCCCGCGGCTCTGGCCCAACTGGGAGAGGCGCCTGGCTTAGAACCAGGAGGTTCAGGGTTCGAATCCCTGGGGCCGCACACCGACCGACACCGTTTTCCCCGACCTGCTGACCGCGGGTCGGGCACACTGGAGGGGAGGAGGAACCACATGAGCGGTGTGATCGTCCTGAACGCCTCGTACGAGCAGCTGCACGTCGTGTCGATCCCGCACGCCATCAAGATGCTCGTCCGCGAGGTGGCGGTCGTCGAAGAAGCGCACGACGGCGCCAGCATCGGACCGTTCCCCCTCCCGCGCGTGCTGCGGCTCGTCCGGTACGTCGTGATGAAGTGGCGCTACGCCTCCGGCCGACTGCAGTACACACGGGCCGGCGTGCTGAAGCGCGACAAGTACACGTGCGCGTACTGCGGCCGGCTCGGCGCCACCACGATGGACCACGTGGTGCCACGATCACGGGGCGGACGTGGCGAGTGGTTGAACGCCGTCGCCGCGCACTCGACGTGCAACGAGAAGAAGGGCTCGCGAACACCGGAAGAGGCCGGCATGCCGCTGTTGTGGCAGCCGTGGATCCCTTCCCGTGCCGAGCTGGCGCTCTGACGCGACACCCCCCGGGTGCCGCCGACGAGCGCGATGCCAGGTGGGCGACGGTGACCCACCCTCGGTTCTGACCCGAGGCCCCGCAGGTTCGAGCCCTGCCCTGGCAGCTTGTCCGAGTGGAACAAAGGGTGGAATAAGCCGAGCGTTGGCCTACCGGCAGCCGTCTCGAAAACGGTCGATCCTTCACCGGATGTGTGGGTTCGAGTCCCACTTCCACCGCATGTACACGAACGAGGAGGGGAACGTGGAGCTTCCGGTTGAGCTGAGTGGGGCGAAGAGCTCCACGCTGATGTGGGCTCACGAGTACGACGTCGACGCGAAGGCGCTGCAGCAGCTGCGCAACATCGCGGCGCTGCCGTGGGTGCACGGTGTCCGGGTGATGCCGGACGTGCACCTCGGCAAGGGCGCGACCGTCGGGTCGGTGATCGCGATGTACCAGGCCGTGTCGCCGGCGGCGGTCGGAGTCGATATCGGGTGCGGGATGGAAGGTGTGCTGACCTCGCTGACGGCCGCTGACCTGCCCGACGACCTGTCGGCGATCCGGTCGCGGATCGAGGCCGCCGTACCGGTCGGTTTCCGGGCGCACGAGGACCCGGTCGGCGTACGGCGGCTCGGGCTCGACCCGCGGCCGTGGGACCGGCTGTGGGGCGGGTTCACGAGTCTGCACGACGGGGTGCAGGACCGGGAGCGGAAGGCCAAGCAGCAGATGGGTTCGCTGGGCTCCGGCAACCACTTCATCGAGGTGTGCCTCGACGACGAGGACCGCGTGTGGCTGATGCTGCACTCCGGCAGCCGGAACATCGGCAAGGAGCTCGCGGAGCGGCACATGCGGATCGCGCGGGAGCTGCCGCACAACGCGGATCTCCCGGACCGCGACCTGGCGGTGTTCCTGTCCGGTACGCCGGAGATGGACGCCTACCGCCGGGACCTCACGTGGGCGCAGGAGTACGCCGCGCGGAACCGGGCCGTCATGCTCGCGCTGGTGATGCAGGCGGTACGGGAGTCGTTCGAGGTCGACGTACGGTTCGAGCAGCCGATCTCGTGCCACCACAACTACGTGGCCGAGGAGCACTTCGACGGGCTCGACCTGCTGGTCACCCGCAAGGGCGCGATCCGGGCGGGGCGCGGTGACCTCGGGCTGATCCCGGGGTCGATGGGCACCAGCTCGTACGTCGTCCGCGGGCTCGGCTCGGAGCGCTCGTTCTACTCGGCCTCGCACGGGGCAGGCCGGCGGATGAGCCGCAACGAGGCGAAGCGCCGGTACACCGTCGACGACCTGGTCGCCCAGACCGTCGGCGTCGAGTCCCGCAAGGACGCCGGCGTCGTCGACGAGATCCCCGCCGCCTACAAGGACATCGACTCGGTCATCGCCGCCCAGTCCGACCTGGTCGAAGTCGTCGCCCACCTGAAGCAGGTCATCTGCGTCAAGGGTTGAGCCGGTGGGCGGGTGCCCTGCGCGCCTGCCCGCCGTGCGCCTTCTTCCTTTGCACTAAGCGTACAAGCGCGAGGGATGGCCACGACGAAGTTATCCACAGCCGCCCGCCGTCAACAGGGGAGACGGCGGACGGGGTTGGTGAGATCCGCCTGTCGGTAGGGGCAGCGGTTTGCTAAACCGTCGGTCGGCTGACATGCCGGCCCGTGAGTTCGAATCTCACTCTCACCGCTGGGTGGCCGGGACCGACCGGCCACCCTGCCAGGCTACGTGGTTGTTCGCAGTGCGGCCCGCAGCGGCCTGGGTAGTTCTTCGGAAGCGGAGGTACGGGGCCGAGATCTAGCGTGAGGGCATGACGGCACGCGAGCGGTTGCTCCAACGCCTGCCTGTCGACGAACGGCGGATCGACGTCAACGACGTCGCGACAGTCGTTCTCGAGGGCGGGGACGGACCGCCGCTCGTCCTCCTGCACGGCGGTATCGAATGCGGCGGGGCTTACTGGGCGCCGGTGATCCCGCAGCTGGCGGAGCGCTACCAGCTCGTCGTGCCTGATGTGCCGGGGCTCGGCGAGTCCGCGGCAGTCGCTCGGTTGGACCAACAGGCGTTCGACGGCTGGCTGCAAGCACTGCTCGAGCAGACCTGCGATCGGCCGCCGGCCTTGATCGCGCATTCGCTCGTGGGGACGCTGGCGGCACGGTTCGCCGCGAGTCACGGCGACCAACTCCACCGGCTGGTGCTGTACGGCGTACCCGGGATCGGCCCGTACCGGTTGCCGATCGGACTGCGCGTGACCGCTGTCCGATTCGCGGTGCGGCCCTCCGAGGCGAACATGGAGCGCTTCGAACGCCGCGCGTTCGCCGACCTCGATTCCGTACGACGCCGCGACCCGGACTGGATGCAGGCGTTCAGCACGTACACGCGGAGCCGCGCACGAGTACCGCACGTCGGGCGGACCATGCGCCATCTGGTCGCCACCTGCACCAAACAGGTCCAGGACAGGATCGACGTCCCCACGACACTGCTCTGGGGCGCCAAGGACCGATTCGTACCGCTGTCACTCGCGGCGGAGGCAGCCGGCAGGCTCGGCTGGCCATTACGAGTGATCGGCGAGGCCGGACACGTCCCGCACATCGAGCGACCCGCCGCCTTCGTCGAGGAAGTCACTCGAACACAAGTCTGACCAGCCGTACGCAACGCGTCGCCTGAGCAGGAGCGCCGTCGTGGGAGGGGCGGGGCGGGCTGTAAACCCGTTGCCTTGGGGCCTAGCAGGTTCGAATCCTGCCTTCTGCACGTAGGACCAACAACAAACCAGAGAGGAGGACCGGCCGTGGCCGACCTCAGGAACAGAAAGCGAGTGCCTGGCGGCAGGACCGGTGCTCCGGTGCAGCAAGGTCACTCGATGCGACGTGTGCTGCTTGCCTGCGGGCATGTGCAGCGCGATCGGATCGCCCACCGTGGGGATCACGTGTGGTGTGAGGCCGAATGCTCCGACTGGATCCGCGTGGTCTCTGTTCAGGAGTAGCACTCACGACAGGTAGTGTCCGGCGATGGCCTAGTGCGCCTGAGCGTGAAGCGCACCGCGCGTACAGTGTCTCGCCGGTGCACTACCTGTCGAGCGTGCCCCCTGGTGACGGAATCTCGCCGGGCTCTCCGAAGGCTCGGTTCCTGGTTCGACTCCAGGCAGGGGGACTACGCGATCGTCGGGTCGAAGTGGACGGACAGGTCTGCTTCGGCTGCAGCGCGGGCGGAGAGGATGCGGACGCGTACGTCGCTAGGTACGAGAGGCGGAACCACCAGCAGGCGGCGGTGGCCGATGGTGGTGCCGTCGGCGATCTCCTGCCATGAGCCGTCCACCAACGCGTCGACTGCGAAGGATTCGACCTGCTGCCCCCGCGAGATGTCTTCCCGCAGATCGAGCACGTTCACTGTGCCGGGCAGCGTCACCGGTGTGCCGTAGTACTCGCGCACCGCCGCACCGAAGGCCGTCAGCGCGGCGACGTCCGGATCGGCGAACACGCCGCGGCCGTCGGGCGGGATGTTCAGCAGCAGTACGGCGTTCCGCCCGACCGATTTGCGATAGATGTCCAGGAGCTCCGGCACCGACTTCACCGCGGCGTCCTCGGACGCGTGATAGAACCACCCCGGCCGGATCGACACGTCGACCTCGGCCGGATACCAGCGCAGCTCGTCGGCCCGGGCCAACTCGTCCGGCCCGGCGACGGAGGGCGCCGTCTGCTCGGCCACCATCGTCCCGTTCCGGAACGGTACGACGCTCCACTCGGTCTCCCGCGCGAACCCGTCCTCGTTGCCGACCCACCGCACATCGGGCCCGCCGATCGCGATCGTCGCGTCCGGGGCGAGCCGGCGGATCAGGTCGAACCACGCGTCGTACGCATAGGTCTGCGCGCTGCTCGTCGGGTTCGCCCCGTCCAGCCAGACTTCGGCGATCGGCCCGTACGACGTCAGCAGCTCGTGCAACTGCCGAAGGTAGAACAGGTTGTAGTCGTCGACCACATACGAGAACTCCCCGACCTGCGACGCGACGGCCGGGCTCCCGTTGCCGTAGTACCCGCCGGGCGACTTCTCCTGATAGAGGTCCGCCGGCGACAGATAGATCCCGAACCCGAGCCCGGCGGCCTGACAAGCGATGGACAGCTCCCCGACTACGTCCCGGCCATACGACGCGGCAACGGTGTGCGGCAGGTACTTGCTCGGCCACAGGCAGAACCCGTCGTGGTGCTTGGCCGTCAGGATCACGCTCTTGAACCCGGCGGCGACCAGCGTGGAGACCCACTGCGAGCAGTCCAGCGCCGTCGGTTCGAACGCGGCCGGGTCGTCCAGACCGGTCCCCCATTCGAGATCGGTGAACGTGTTCGGCCCGAAGTGCACGAACGCGGTCAGCTCCTGCCGCTGCCAGGCCAGCTGCCGCGCCGTGGGACGGACGGCGGACGGATCGATCACAGCAGCACCTTCCCGGGGTTGAGCAGGTTCAGGGGGTCGAAGGCGGCCTTGATCCGCCGATGCAGCTCGAGCCCGACCGGCCCGAGCTCGGTCTCCAGCCAGCGGGCCTTCAGCGTGCCGATCCCGTGCTCGCCGGTGATCGTGCCGCCGAGCCGCAGGCCCAGCTCCATCACCGCCCCGAACGCCTCCAGCGCCCGCGCCTCGGCGGCCGCGTCGTCACGGTCGAACACCACGGTCGGGTGCATGTTCCCGTCACCTACATGCCCTGGGCAACAGATGAGTACGTCGTACTTCGCGCTGATCTCGGCGATCCCGCGCAACAAGGTGACCAGCTGCGACCGCGGTACGGAGACGTCGTCGATCAAGGTGACGCCGAGCGGTTCCAGCGCCGAGTTGACCAGGCGGCGCGCTTCGAGCAGCATCCGGGACTCCTCGGCGTCCGAGGCCTCGGCGACGTCGACGGCACCGTGCTCAGCGCAGATCGCGGCGATCCGCGCAACGTCTTCGACGGCCCGGGTTCCCCGGTCGGACTGCGCGAGGAGCATCGAGCCGACGTTCTCCGGCAGCCCCATGTCCCGGTAGGCCTGGATCGCGCGCAACGTCGGCTGATCGAGGAACTCGAGCAAGGACGGGCGCAGGCCGGAGGCCATGACAGCGGCTGCGGCGGCGATACCGTCCTCGATCGTCAGGAAGGTGGCGGCGGCGGTCAGTGCGGCCTCGGGGGCAGGCTGCAGCGCGAGCGTCGCCTCGGTCACCACCCCCAGCGTGCCTTCGGAGCCGACGATCAGCCGGGTCAGGTCGTAGCCGGCGACGCCCTTCGCCGCGCGGCGGCCGGTGCGCACGACCTCGCCCGACGCCAGGACGACTTCCAGGCCGCGCACGAAGTCCGACGTCACGCCGTACTTCACACAGCACAACCCACCGGCGTTCGTCGCGATGTTCCCGCCGATCGTCGACATCTCCCACGACGACGGGTCCGGCGGGTAGAACAAGCCCTGCTCCAGAACCGCGCGGGACAGGGAGGCGTTCACCACGCCCGGCTGGACGACGGCCACCTGATCCTCGACGGACACCTCGAGGATGCGCGCCATCCGGGACGTCGACAACAGCAGGCAGCCGTCGATCGCGTTCGCGGCGCCGGACAACCCGGTCCGCGCGCCCTGGGTGACCACCGGCACCCGGAACTCGGACGCGACCCGCAGCACCTCCTGCACCTCGGCGGTGCTCCCAGGCCGGACGAGCGCCCGCGGCGCCCCCGCCGTACAGAAGGTCGCGTGATCGTTGCGATGACTGTCCAGGACGTCCGGGTCGTCGACGACGTCCTCGAGGACCGACCGGAGCCGGCCGACGAACTCATCCCTCATCTTGCTCCGCGAGCAACCGCAGGATCAGCTCCGCGCGCCGCACGCGCTCCCGCCCGAGCGCCTCCGCCGTACCGGCGAGGTGCGCGCCGACCGGGTAGATGTTCGGCGCGTTCCGCAGCCCCATCTTCAGGTACACCGGCGCCGCGGCCCGGACGACATCCGGTACGTCGTAGAAGCGGACGTGGCCGCCCTGGTCGTCGGGAACCTCGATGTACATGTCGATCGGCACCGTCGTCACCGAGCGGATCTCCGCGAGCACCGGCACCGGCAGGTCGGTCGAGACGTTCAGGCTGGTCGCGCCGAGCCGCTCGTACAGCCGCGCGGTCGGGGCGTTCGGCAACGGCATCAGCACGGACGTCTTCAGCACCAGGTCCGACGGCAGCTCGCCCTCGATCTTCAGCTGACCGAGGATCTCCAGCACGCCGATGTCGCCGACCAGCAGGCTACGGACGCCGAGCTCGACCGCGCGGTACGCGTCACACAACGACGCCGCCACCTGGTCGTTGCCTCGCGCAACACCGCCGACCGCGGCCGACACCTTCGCCTGACCGCCGATGTCCCACGCGCCGCGCGGCCCGAGGAACAAGCACACCTCGACACCCGACGACGCGCCGAGCGACAGCATCTCCTCGATCTCGCCGTCGGTCAGCATCATCACGCCGCTGCCCTGCGACACCCGGTCGATCGTGACGCCGCGCTCCTTGGCCTCCTCCAGGACCGCCGTCATCACCCGCGGTCCCTCGCAGGACGGGATCTCCACCTTGTACGGCGACCCGTCGGGGAAGGTCTTCGTGGACGCCTCCCCGGGCCGGAAGCCGCGGTCGGCGAGCAGGGTACGTGCTTCGCGAAGGTTCATGTCTCGCTCCAAGGTCCGAGTCGTCCGGCCGGCGCCAGGTCCCGCGCCGTACCGGTGATCTCCAGGTCGAATCGTTCGGCCGCCTCGGTGAGCAGGGCCGGTGTCACCATCAGCTCGTTCGGCGACAGAGTGTCCTTGATCCGGGCCAGCCGGAGCTCGGACCAGTGCCGCCGTCCGCACATCGTCACGGCCGCGAGTACGGCGGCCTCGTCGTCCTCCATCACCATCGGCAGCCGCGAGCGCCGCGCCCCGCCGGCGCCCGAGGTCAGCGCGTTCACGTAGCTGGCCCGCAGGTCGATCTGCTCCAGCAGCCGTGCCGGGATCACGTCGGCCAGGCCGAGGCCGGACGCGTTGCCGTGCGACGCCGGCGACAGCGAGTGCACGCTGATCGCGGCGATCGACGGCGACTCGAACTCAGGGATGCCGTGCACCCAGCAGCGGCCGATCACGTTCGTGTCCATCCCCGCGCCGGACTTGTCCTTGCCGAGCTCGTCGACCACGAGGACGTCGAGCTCGTCGAACGGGAGCCGGCCGAGCAGGCTCGAGGCCCTTTGCAGCAGGGCATTTTCGGCCGCTTCGGCAATCCCGTCGGCGGCCAGCAGCTCGACCGCGGCGGTCTGCTCGTGGGCGTTCTCCAGGATCGCCAGCCCGCCGAGGATCTTGCCCTGCGCAATCACCATCCGGGCCGCGGCCTCGATGTTGACGCCGAGCGACGGGATGCCGCCGGCGTGCAGGGAGGCCGCGCCGAGGTGGTTGCCGAGCCCGATCGCGAGGATCTTCGCGATCCCGCTCTCGATCGGTCCGCGGAAGTCCGTGTGCGGCTTGATCCGGTTCACCAGCAGGACGCCGTCGGCCTTGGCGGCGATCGCGTCGTGGTGCACCTCGGTGCCGTCGGCCAGCGTGCCGACGACGACGGTCTCCATCGTCGCCTCGATCGGGCAACCGACGGTCTCCGGAGTGATCCCGAGACCGGCGAGCATCTCGCGCTGCCCGTCGGCGGTCGCGCCGCCGTGCGAACCCATCGCCGGGATGACGAACGGCGCGGCGCCGGCGTCCCGCAGCCAGTCCACGGCCGCCTTCACCACCGGCACCAGGTCGTGGATCCCCCGGCTGCCCGCCGTCACCGCGATCCGGGCGCCGGGCAGGACCCGCTCCCGGAGCGGTTCGAGCGCCGCGCGTGCGCCGGCGTACGGGTCGGCCGACACCGGCAGATCCGTGAGGATCCGCCGGATCGGCGTCACCTGCGGGAGGGTCCCCGCGGGCCGCAGCCCTCGTACCGCTTCAAAAGGTCCCCAGGACATCAGTGGCTCTGGCGGGCTACGGCGGAGCCGGTGCGGCCGATGAGGAAGTCGAGGTCGCAGCCCTGGTTGGCCTGGGTCACGTGGTCGACGTAGAGGCGGGCCCAGCCGCGGTCCGATGGCGGGGCCGGCGGCTGCCAGTCCGCCCGGCGCTTCTCCAGCTCCTCGTCCGGTACGTCGAGGTGCAGCCGCCGCGCCGGTACGTCGAGCTCGATCCAGTCCCCGGTCCGCACGAGCGCCAACGGCCCGCCCACCGCGGCCTCGGGCGTGACGTGCAGGACCACGGTGCCGTACGCCGTACCGCTCATCCGCGCGTCCGAGATCCGCACCATGTCGTCGACGCCGATCTCGGCGAGCTTGCGCGGGATCGTCATGTTGCCGACCTCGGGCATCCCCGGGTACCCGCGCGGCCCGGCGTTCTGCAGCACCAGCACGGTGTCCTCGTCGACGTCGAGATCCGGGTCCTCGACCGCCTTGTCGTACTCCTCGATGCTGCTGAACACCAGCGCCTTGCCGCGGTGCCGCGACAGCCGCTCGGACGCGGCCGACTGCTTGATGACCGCACCGTCGGGGGCCAGATTCCCCTTCAGTACGGCGGTTCCCGCGCCGCTGCCGAGCGGGTCGCCGACCGGGCGGATGACGGCGTACGTCTCGCTGCCGGGTGCCGCGCCCGGGTACACCGCCTCGATCCGCTCGGCGTTCGCGACGTTCTCGCCGATCGTCTTGCCGGTGACCGTGATCGCGTCCGGCTTGAGCAGCGGCAGGATCTCCTTCAGCACCGCGGGCAGGCCCCCGGCGTAGTAGAAGTCCTCCATCAGGTACTTGCCCGAGGGCTGCAGGTCGACCAGCCACGGGACGCCGCGCGCCCACTCGTCGATGTCGTCGAGGCTCACGTCGACGCCGACCCGGCCGGCGATCGCGAGCAGGTGGATGACGAAGTTCGTCGAACCGCCGATCGCCGCGTTCGCGCGGACCGCGTTGGCGAACGCGTCCCGGGTGAGGATGTCGCTGATCTTCAGGTCTTCCTTGACCATCTCGACGATCCGCTGCCCGGACTTCTGCGCGATCACGTAGCGGCGCGAGTCGACGGCGGGGATCGCCGCGGATCCGGTCAGCTGCAGGCCGAGCGCCTCGGCCATGCAGGCCATCGTGGACGCCGTGCCCATCGTCATGCAGTGGCCGTTGCTGCGGGACTGGCCTGCCTCGGCCGCCGCGAAGTCCTCGGCCGACATCCGGCCGGCGTTGAGGTCCTGCGTGAACCGCCAGACCGCCGTACCGGAGCCGATGTCGCAGCCGCGGAATTTACCGTTCAACATGGGGCCGCCAGTGACGACGATCGTCGGCAGGTCGACACTCGCGGCGCCCATGATCGAGCCGGGCGTCGTCTTGTCGCAGCCGGTCAGCAGCACCACGCCGTCGAGCGGGTTCCCGCGCAGCGACTCCTCGACGTCCATGCTCAGCAGGTTGCGGAACAGCATCGCGGTCGGCCGCAGCAGCGTCTCGCCGAGCGACATCACCGGGAACTCCAGCGGGAACCCGCCGGCCTGCCAGACCCCGCGCTTCACCGAGTCCGCGAGCCGGCGCAGGTGCGCGTTGCACGGCGTCAGCTCCGACCAGGTGTTGCAGATCCCGATCACCGGGCGCCCGTCGAAGGCTTCCTCGGAGAAGCCCTGCGACTTCATCCAGGACCGGTGGATGAAGCCGTTGCGGCCGTGCTCACCGAACCAGTGGTCGAAACTGCGCCGGCCGGTCGCGGCCGGGGCCGATTCGCCGGCCAGGACGCCGCCCTCGGCCGGGTCGTTCGTCGGGGGCACATCAGTCATCGCGGCACCTCACCTGTGGTCACGGTTCCGTTCACCCGCCGGCTGATCCCGGCCGGGTTCGAGTCCTTCAGTACGTCGGGCAGCACCGCGTCCGGGGCGTCCTGGTACGCGACCGGGCGCTGGAACCGCCGGGCCGCCGTCACGCCGACGCTGGTGTGGATCGAGCCGACGCTCGACGGGAACGGGCCGCCGTGGTGCTGGGCCCACGACACGGCGACGCCGGTCGGCCAGCCGTTCCACAGCACGCGTCCCGCGCGGGCGGTCAGCAGCGGCAGGAGTTCCCGGGCCAGGTCGGCGTCCGAGTCCTCCGCGTGCAGCGTCGCGGTCAGGTTGCCTTCGAACGCCTCGAGCGCCTGGACGAGTTCGTCGCGGTCGCCGTACTCCACCACGATCGAGACCGGGCCGAAGCACTCCTCGAGGATCTCGTCGCGGCGGGCCAGGAGCTCGGCGACGGTGGTCTGCAGGAGCGTCGCACCGCCGGACGCCAGCACGCGGACGCCGTCCACCTTCTCCAGCCGGTCGAGGCCGGAGGTGAAGCCGTCCTTGATGCGGTCGTTCAGCATCGGCGCCTGGGCGACGCCGCCGACGGCCTCGACGAGCTGGTCCTGCAGGCCGTGGCCGGCCGGGAGGAACAGCAGCCCCGGCTTGGTGCAGAACTGGCCGACGCCGAGCGTGAACGAACCGACGTACCCGGTGGCGATGTCCTTGCCCCGGGCATCGATCGCGGCCTGGGTGACGAACACCGGGTTCAGGCTGCCGAGCTCGCCGTAGAACGGGATCGGCTCCGGGCGGGTCACCGCGATCTCGTGCAGGGCCTTGCCGGCCGGGACCGAGCCGGTGAAGCCGGCGGCGGTGATTCGCGGGTCCTTCAGCGCGGTGACGCCGACGTCGAAGCCGGAGATCAGGCCGAGCGTTCCCTCCGGCGCACCGGCCGCCGTCAGCGCCTCGATCATCACCTCGGCGGTGCGGACGGACAGCTCGGGGTGACCCGGGTGCGCCTTGACGATCACCGGGCAGCCCGCGGCGAGCGCCGACGCGGTGTCGCCGCCGCAGACGCTGAACGCGAACGGGAAGTTGCTGGCGGCGAAGACCAGCACGGGACCGAGCGGCACCAGCACGCGGCGCAGATCCGGCCGCGGCACCGGCTTGGCCTGCGGGTCCGACGTGTCGATGACGACCTCGAGCAGCGACCCCTCTTCGAGGACGTCGGCGAACATTCGCAGCTGGCCGGTGCTGCGGGCGACCTCGCCGGTCAGCCGCGCCTCGGGCAGCGACGATTCCCGCATCGCGATCGGCACCAGCTCGCCGGCCGCCGCGTCCAGCGCGTCCGCGACGGCGCGGATCCAGCCGGCCCGGACCGCCGGCGCGGCCGTGCCGAAGGCGGGTGCGGCGGCGGTGGCCGCCGCGAGCGCCTGCTCGAGCTCGGCAGGCGTGGTGTCCTGGGTCATCGCGTTCCTTCCAGGTTGTCGGTGGCCAGGAACCCGAACGGTTCCTTGCCGGTGGCGACGGTGTTGGTCAGCGTGCCGACCTCGTCGATGGTGATCGTGATGACGTCACCCGCGGCCAGCGCGAAGTCCAGCTCCGGCACGATCCCGGTGCCGGTCGCGAGGATCACGCCGTCCGGGAAGTCGTTCGGCAGGAACAGGGCGTCGATCAGGTCCTGCAGGTCGCGCACCAGCTTCTCGGTGGACGTCGTACCGCGGAACACCTCGGCGCCGCCGCGACGGATCACCAGGTCGACGGTGAGCGCCTTCGGGTTCGCGACCTCCCACGCCGGGCGGATCCCGGACGCCAGCGCACAGCCGCCCGCGAACAGCTTCGCCTGCGGTACGTACAGCGGGTTCACGCCTTCGATGGACCGCGAGCTCATGTCGTTGCAGACCGTGAAGCCGACGATCTCGCCGTGGCTGTTCGCGACGACGGCCAGCTCCGGCTCGGGGACGTCGTGGCCGGAGTCGGAGCGGATGCCGACCGGCTCTCCGTCCACGACCACGCGCCAGGCCGGCGCCTTCTGGAACAGCTCGGGCCGGTCGGCGGTGTAGACCTTGTCGTACACCGACTGCTCGCTGCTCTCCTCCATCCGGGCCCCGCGCGACCGCTCGTACGTGACGCCGGCGCACCACACCTCACCGCGGCCGTCGAGCGGCGGCAGGAACGTCAGTCCGTCGGCGGGAAGCGTCTCGCCGACCTTGTCCACCTCCGCCTGCAGCTCGGCGAGCGGGAGCCGGAGCAGTTCGGCGAATGTGTTGACGCCCTGCAGCGACGCCACCGTGTCTCCGGTGCGCACACCGGGGATCGGGCGGCCGTCGACCGGGGACAGATAACGGACCAGGTGCATGGAAGGGCCTTTCACATCGAGGTGCCGAGCAGACCGCGGGTGATCTGGAAACCTACGTTGCCGGAGGCAACTGCCTTCGGGACGAGCCGGCGGGAGGCGACGGCGGCGATCGTGTCGAGCGCGGTCCGCGCCTGCTCTGCCGCGTCGCCGGTGGCCACCGCGTCCAGGTCGTCGCCGTACGTCGCGACCGTCTCCGGGTCGTTGCTGAACTCGACGACCGGCACGAACCGTTGCGCCGACAGCGTGCCGCCGGCGACGTGCGCGAGGATCTGCTGGACACCCGTCGCGCCGAACCCGGTCGCGGTCTCCATCCAGTCCGTGCCGGGCATCCGCATCACGTGCCACCCCGACTCGGCGAGCCGCTGCCCGTGCGCGATCGTCGGGCCGACCGGGTCCGTCGACCCGAACGCCGCCGTACGGAAGCCCTCGTGGGCCAGCAACGCGCCACGCGACGACAGTACGACGGAACCGCCGGAGCCCACGATCTCGTGGCCGGCCAGCGCCAGCGCCTCGGCGGTCGTGTCCGAGAGCGGGCCGCGCGCCTCCAGCCCGATCGTGAGCGCGCCGAGGTCGCCGTCCCGCGCGACCGGTGCGGGGATGCGGAAGCCGCTGAACCAGTCCTTGACCTTGCCGCCGACCGCGTCGAGACCGCCGTCGGCCTGGATGCTCGCCCAGCCGAAGCGAGACGGATCCGCCCCGGCCTCGACCAGCCGGGACCGGAAGTAGTCGTTGTGGGTCTTCTCGCAGCCGTGCTCGAGGAGCAGGGCCATGCGGGTGTTCGGGTGCAGGAGGTAGCCGAGCATGATCCGCGCGAACGTCTCCTCGGACGCGCCGCCGCTGCTGCCGCACCCTTCGGTGTGCGGGAGCGCGACCATCCGGGTGACGGCGTCACCGGCCCATTTCTCCAGCTCCGCCTGGGCCGCGATGCGCAGCGCGATCTGGCCGGAACAGAGGCTGGTCGGCAGGATCAGGCCGACGGCCTCGGGGGCCAGCCGGTCGTCGACCTCGAGGAGCTCGGTCCGCGTGCGGCCGTCGGAGGTCAGGCCGCGGTGCGGCAGGCCGTCGAGCGGTGCGTCGCGGTCCTCGCTCGGCAGGTCGGCGAGCTTGCGGCTCATCCGGCCGTCCGTGGTGATCGAGATACCTTCGCGCGGGCCGGTCTGCTTCCAGTTCCGCCAGATCGACACCTGGCTGTGGCCGGCCCGCTCGCCTGCGCTCTTCTCACCCGAGGCGACGCGGACGACCAGGTCGAAGGTCTCCGCGGTCAGGTCCGCCATCGACGTACCGGTCAGGTACTTGCCGGCGTCGACGTCCATCTCGGCGTGCAGCCGCTCGTACCTGGCGCTCGTGGTGACGAACTTCAGCGTCGGCACGAACGGGAAGTTGGTGATCGACCCGTTGCCGGTGGTGAAGAAGATCAGGTTGCAGCCGCTGCCGATCTGGCCGGCCACCGACTCGAGGTCGTTGCCGGGGCTGTCCATGAAGATGTACCCGTCGCCGGGCAGCGGTTCGCCGTAGTCGATGACGTGGTCGAGCCGGACCTCGCGCGGCAACTTGCGGGCGGCGCCGATCGACTTCAGCACGATGTTGTAGAGCCCGCGGTACACGTTGCCGCCGGACGGGTTGCCCTCCGCGGTGTGGCCGTGCCAGCCGACACGTTCCTTGAACGACTTGATCGTAGCCAGGAAGCGTTTGGCGGTCGCGAGGTCGCGGACGTTCTTCAGCACGTACGGCTCGGCGCCGATCAGCTCGTCGGTCTCCGCGAGGACCGCCGTCCCGCCGTGCCGGATGACCTCGGCGCTGACCTGACCCGCGAGCGGGTTGGCCGAGATGCCGGAGAAGGCGTCGGAGCCACCGCACTG
Source organism: Kribbella sp. NPDC004138 (assembly GCF_053603655.1). Taxonomy (NCBI): domain Bacteria; kingdom Bacillati; phylum Actinomycetota; class Actinomycetes; order Propionibacteriales; family Kribbellaceae; genus Kribbella; species Kribbella sp. NPDC004138. Next base: position 4,511 of record NZ_JBSGFZ010000010.1, on the reverse strand, counting down.
CAAGGCGATCTTGAGATCCGCGAGCGGGACCTCCTCGCGCTGCTGCGCGTCGACGACCGGCAGCCACGGCTCGATCAGCGCACCGGCCGCGGTCAGGTCGTGCTCGAAGCCGCCCGCCCGGGTGAAGTACGTGTGCGGCACCTTGATCGACGGGTAGTCGTGCTCGGCCATGAAATTCTTGATCGCCTCGCCGGACACCACGTCGCCCTCGGCGTCGACGACCAGGACGGCGCCGACGTTCGGGTTCAGCGTGAAGCCGGCCAGCGTGGCGAGCAGGAAGTGCAGGTTGTTCGGGACCTCGTCCTCGCCGCCCTCGGTGTGTGCCACCGGCACGACGCCGTCGCCGGCGGCCGCGCCGTCGAAGCGCCGGGCGAGCTCGGTGACGAACCCGCTGCTCCGCGAGCTGGTGGCCAGCAGTACGACGTGGTTCCGCGTCCCGGCCGGGCCCTGCGCACGGGGGTAGCCCAGGAAGGTCCCGGGCTGCTCGACGCTGGTCACCTGGGCGCCGAAGTACAGCGCCGACTCGTCCAGCTGGAACGGGTCGAGCGGCTCGTTGGTCGCGCTCGGCTCCCCCGGCAGCCCGTCCACGCCGCGGGCGGTGACCGCGGCGAGGCTGGTCGGCGTACAGACGTAGTCGCCCGGGACGAGGTCCCGGGACGCCCGCGCGAACGCGGTGTTCCACGAGGTCAGCGCGGCACCGGTGGCGACCGGCGCGACCACGAACCGGTGGCCCTCGAGGACGGTGTGCGGCAGCGTGATCGTCGCACCGTCGAGCTCGACCTCGGTCCCGGCCTCCAGCCGGCGGGAGGCGATCGCGACGTTGTCACCGGGCTCGGGCAGGACGCCGATCTGTTCGAACCTCACCATTCGCGCCTTCCCTGGCTTGCTGGGGTCAGAATCGTGCATGATGCATGATTACCAGTGTTACCCTGCCGAAAACTGACCGGTGGGGTCAAGCCCGCGACCAGATTCCGGAGACACCAGATGAGCGAGTCCGTGGCACCGGTGGACCGGCGGCTGCTGCGCCGGCAGATGCTCGCCGACGACGTGTACGAGGCCATCAAGACGATGCTGATGGACCACGTCATCCGGCCCGGGGCGCGGATCTCGATCGACGGATTGGCCCGGGAGTTCCAGGTGTCGTCGACGCCGGTGCGGGAGGCGCTGGCCCGGCTGGAGTCGGAAGGGCTGGCGGTCAAGGAGCCGCTGAAGGGGTATCGCGCGACGCCGCTGCTCTCGCTCGAGGAGTTCGACGACCTCTATCGGTTCCGGCTGCTGCTCGAGCCCTGGGCGGCCCGGCGGGCGGCCGAGCTGATCTCCCTCGAGGGTGCGGAACGGCTGCGCGCCGAGCTCTCCAACGCGGTCGAGCCGACGTCGATCGACTACGCCGGCTACAAGTCGCTGACCGCTCACGACAACCGCTTCCACTCGCTGATCGCGTCGTTGTCCGGCAGCGAGCAGGTTCGGCTGGCCTTCGAGCGGACCCACTGCCACCTGCACATCTTCCGGCTGCACTACGACCGCGACATCGGCCCGGAGGTCCTGACCGAACACCGCATGCTGGTCGAGGCGATCACGTCCGGCGATCCCGTCGCCGCCGAATCCGCGATGACCCGGCACATCGAGAACTCGATGACGCTACGCCTGCGCCGCATCTACGAATGACCCGCCGCCCGTTCCCGCTCGCCGTACCCGCTGAACTGCGGCCGTACATCCTGGACTTCCACTGGGACCTCGAGCTGCTGCACGCCCTCGACCTGCCCACGGTCTCGCTCCAGGTGGTCGACCTGGCCGATCACCTGGACCTCCCGTTCTGGGCGTACGACGGCCGGCCGTTCCAGGTCACGCCGCACCAGGTCGCCGCCGGACCGGTCAGGTACCAGGAGCAGTACGCGCGGACCTTGGCCGCCGACCTCCGGCATCCGCTCGACGTCGTACGCCGGCCGGACGAGCGCGTCACGATCCTCGACGGCGTCCATCGGCTGTTGCGGGCCGAGCTCGAAGGCCGGACGACGGTCGCCGTACGGGTGCTGCTGTGGAGCGAGCTGGACCGCATCGCCGTCGCCGTTTGACCCCCTCGCCGCCGGGCACCAAGGGGAGAATGGAACTGCCTGCGCCACGCCCTGTCCTGTGGCCGTTGCGTCCACTGGAATCCGCGGCCGTCTCCACCTCGTCCGACGAGAGCCGCACCCTCGTCACCATCACGCACTCACCACTCGAGCAAGTCACGCCCGAGATGCTCGCGTGGTGGTACACCCACGTGCAGGGCGACATGCGGTACGCCGGCACGACCTGGCCGCGGTATCTGGTCTGGCACCCGCTCGACCACATCTCGTACGAGGCGACCACACCCGGGCGGATCGAACCGGGCGCCCGGCTGCACATCAAGGAAGCACTGGGGCGTGACCCGGCGATGCTGCTCGACCTGGAGGTCATGGTCGAGACCGTCGACAGCCAGTGCGCCGTGATCAGCAAGCGGATGCTCGGCAGCTCGATGGTCCGGCTCGAGAACGAGTTCACCCGCACCAGGTCAGGGTGCCGCTATACGACCCACCTGACGATCGGCGACACCACACCGCTCGCCCGCCTGTTCCTCAACCGGACCGCCCACAAGCGCGCGTTCCCCGGCCCCAAGCTCTCCGCCTGGATCCGCCACCACGTCGAGGAGATCGGCAACCTGGAGAACTTCCTCCCGGACCTCTACCACTACCGCGCCGACCGCGAGCCCTAGCCGACCGGCGCCCCGCCGTACGAGACCTCGTTCCCGTCCGGGTCGAAGAACGTCGCATGCCGCACACCGTTCTCGTACGTCTCCCGCACCGCCGGCTCCAGACCACGCTCGGCGATCCCCTTCAGGGTGCCGTCGAAGTCCTCGACGAACAGCGTGTGCTGCGCATGCCCCGCATGCTCCGGCACCACCTCGATGTACAGGAACTGGTGCTCCCCCAGCTCCCACACCGCCTCGACATCGTTCGGCAGAAAACTCGGCGGTCCGCCCAGCAATTTCTCGTACCAGGCGACCGCCACGTCGTATTCCTTCACGGAAACTCCGGCAAACAGATCCATACCGGATCGTAGCCGCCGGAGTCTCGTGCCCTCGGTCAGGCGGGGGCGTCGCCGTGGTCCGGGATTTCCAGTTGGACGCCGCCCTGGAGGGCGGACTGGTGGGCGTAGATGCCGGGGAGGGTGTAGCGGGCGGAGACCCAGGCGTTGATCGGCGGGAGGGTCTTGTCGGCGACCGCGCGGACGAAGTCGTCGGCGAGGAAGTGGTGGGAGCCCTCGTGGCCGTTGTGCAGGCCGGCGAACTCCTCCGGCAGGCGGGAGCGGTCGTGGACCGGGGACAGGCCGGACCGGAACGCGTCGCGCAGCGCGGGGTCGACGTTCTCGAGGTCGGCGTCGTCGCCCGTCGCCTTGGTCTCCATCAGCTGCGAGACGTCCTCGACGCCTTCCTTGTTCTGCCACAGCGTCGTGGTGGCGAGCTGCTCGAAGCTGCCCTCGGTGCCGAACACCCGCAGCCGCGACTCGCGGATGTGCGACGGGTACCCGACGCGGCGCATCTCGTTGGTCCGCATGATGCCGCCGTCGGCGAGCTTGAACAGCGCGGTCGCGTTCGAGAAGTCGTTGTCGAACTGACTGACGTCCTTGTCGAACACACCGTCGCCGCGGTCGTCCTTGACGCCGATCGCCGACACGTGCGTGGCGTGCTGGCCGGTCACCGAGAGAACGTTGCCGACGGCATGCGTCGGGTAGAGCAGCGGCGGGAACGACGCGGTCTTCTTCCAGTCGTCGCCGCCGGAGTACTGGTACGCCGCGTAGAACCCGAGGTCCATGTCGTGGACGTAGTCGCCCTCGCTGTAGAACACCCGGCCGAACGCGCCGTCGGCGAGCTTCTGCCGGCAGTACACCGAGGACGGGTAGTAGTAGCTGGTTTCACCCATCATGTAGGTGAGCCCGGTCTCCTTGACCAGCTCGATGATGCGCGCGATCTGGTCGGCCTCGATCGCCATCGGGACCGTCGAGTACACGTGCTTGCCGGCCTCGAGCGCCCTGATCGCCATCTCGCCGTGCAGCCAGCGCTGGGTGAAGATCGCAACCGCGTCCACGTCCGACTCGAGCATCTCCTCGAACGACGCATGCGTGACTGTGATGCCCTGCTTGGCGGCCATCTCCGCCGTCCGCTCCGGGATGACGTCGGTCAGCCGCACCTCGGACACGTCCGGGTGCGCGGACCACAGCCGCAGGAACGAAGGAGCGAACTGGCCGGCCCCGGCCACACCGATGCTGATTCCCATGCGGAAGAGCCAATCACACATTTATGTTCCACGGAAGAACAAATTCGCACGTTGGATCGTGTGACCCACCTCGCACCGCCGCGACTTTGAGCACCGGTCAACCGTTTCGAGACGCTCAGGACGGGGCGGATTCAGCCGGTGGTTGCAACACCGGTGGTTGGGTAGGGGGTTGAGAGTAGCTGGTTGAGGGTTTCGGCGGGGGTTTGGTAGTTGAGGGTT